>NZ_JADPET010000050.1 GCF_015667935.1 Clostridium sp. 1001270J_160509_D11
AAAATATACTGTAAAATTTAAAATAAATTAGTATTTTATATGAAAAAAGGGAATAGTAATAATGATTAAGAAGAAAGTTGCAAAGAGGTGTAAAATGGACATTATAAGAGAAGCGACAAAACTAAAAAAAATAGCTTTATCAATAGCTAAAACTAAAGGAATAAGCAATTTAGAAGCATGGCCTGAAGCTATTTCAATTTATAAATTAAAATACGAAAATTATTTTGAATAAACTATGATTTATAAATTAAACTTTATATTAAAAGTACGGCGTAAAATAAACTCACGACGATCTCCTTAAATTTAAAAGGAATACCAAAGTAATTCATTTTGGTATTCCTTTTTATATCATAAATCATATTGATTAAATTTACTATTTGTAAACATCTAAAACAGCTTCTTTTAAAACTTCCCCTATAGCATCATTTATAACTAAAGAAGCATCATTATCATATCCAGTAGAACTTTTATTAATTAAAACCACATCTTTTCCTCTATAATAATTTATAAAGCTAGCAGCGGGATAAACAACAAGAGAAGTCCCTCCTATAATAAGTAAATCAGCAGAACTTATAGCTCTTATAGCGCCTTCAATAGTGGCATTATCTAATCCTTCTTCATATAAAACGACATCAGGCTTTACAACACCGCCACATTTATCACAATGAGGAATATTTCCATCAAGAGCAAGCATAGAATCCAAGTCAAAGAATTTATGACATTTTGTGCAGTAATTTCTATGTACAGAACCGTGAAGTTCATAAACAGTTTTACTTCCAGCCATTTGATGAAGTCCATCTATATTTTGAGTTACAATTGCTTTTAATTTACCCATTTCTTCAAGTTTTGCAAGTGCCTTATGGGCATTATTAGGCTTTGCATCTTGATATATTAATTTATCTTTATAGAATTTAAAAAATTCTTCAGGATAGTTTACAAAGAAAGTATGTGAAACTAATTGTTCAGGAGTAAAGTTTTTATTTAACTTTTGACTAAATAATCCAGAAGAACTTCGAAAATCAGGAATATTTGATTCGGTAGATACTCCAGCTCCACCAAAGAAAACGATATTGTCACTTTTTTCTATTAGTTCTTTTAATTTGTCTATTTTATCATTCATTTTTTGACCTCCTAAATTAATCTATAATTATATAATATCAAATTATCAGATATTTATAAATAATTGAACGATTTGTTGTATTTAAAAATATTTAAAATTTTAGTCATATTTCATTGATATTTAGCCATTAGAGGTCTATATAAGATATTTAGCTGATTTGAGGGTTGTAACATTATTTACCATAAGAGGGATACATAGATTTAAATTGTAAATAAAGGAATATACAATTATAATGTATATGTGTTGGAGTAGAAAATAAAGGGAAGGAGATATATATTAGAATATGAATAAGAAAACAATTATAACTAGTATGGCTGTTTTACAGCTTTTTGCAGGAACAATTAATGCACAATCAAATCAAGGTATAGTTACAGCCACTTCATTAAATGTAAGAAGCGGACCAGCGACATCTTATACAACTAAATTTATAGTAAATAAAGGTGATAATGTTACAGTGGAGGATTCTGCTGATGGATGGTACAAGATAACAACTAAAGATGGTAAAAATGGTTGGGCTAGTTCTAAGTATATACAAACAAGTCAAAATACAACAACTACTAAAGTAGTTTCTGTTTCTTCATTAAATATGAGAAGTGGTCCATCTACAAGTTATAACATAATCGAGGTTTTAACTAAAGATACACAGGTAGAAGTTATATCTGTAGAAGATGGTTGGGCAAAAATAAAATACAACTCAAAGACAGGATATGTTTCAAATCAATATCTAAGTGATAAAAAAGTTGAAGAAGTTACACAAATAAAATATGTAAATGCAACAACATTAAACGTAAGAAGTGGACCAAGTACAACTTACAGCATAATAGACACATTAAAACAAAATGCTAAAGTAGAAGTTATATCAATAGAAAATAATTGGGCAAAAATAAAACACAATAATGAGATAGGATATGTTTCAGCAGAATATCTAAGTGATAAAAAAGTTGAAGAAGTTACACAAACAAAATATGTAAATGCAACAATATTAAACGTAAGAAGTGGACCAAGTACAACTTATAGCATAATAGATACATTAAAGCAAAATGATGAAGTAAAAGTTATATCAATAGAAGATGGTTGGGCAAAAATAAAACACAATGATGAGATAGGATATGTTTCAGCAGAATATCTAAGTGATAAAAAAGTTGAAACTATACAAATAAAATATGTAAATGCAACAACATTAAATGTAAGAAGTGGACCTGATACTACTTATGAAATATTAACGACTTATAAATATGGACAAGAAGTAAAAGTAGTTAATATATCAGAAGATAAAGAATGGGCAAAAATTAAATACAATGATGAATACGCTTATGTATCTAATAAATACTTAGTTGATAAGCTAGAATCAGATTCAGAAAATAACGATTCCAATACAGGAAGCATTACAGGTACATTTGAAAATGTAAATTGTTCATTCTCGACTATGGTGGATTATGAATATAAATTATCTCTACAAGGATTTAATAAAATAAGAGCAAATTTATCAACTAATTATTCAAATTCATCAGCTTATGTAAAAGCTACTAGAGAAGATTTAAGTAAATATCTAAACCCTGAGACATTTAGTACAAATGCTACAGGAAAACTTCAATTTTTAAGAATAGATAAGTATCGTGAGGGAATAACTGCAAGTGAATTAAATCAATTCTTCTCAAAATACTGTAAATCAAATAGCGTATTTTTAAATAAAGGACAAGCCTTTATAGATGCGGCTAAAAAATATAATTTAGATGTAACTTATTTAGTAGCAGCATCTATGGTTGAAACTGGATATGGTTCGTCTACTCTTGCTCAAGGAGTTTATGTAACTACACCTTCAGGTGAACAGGTAAAAGTTTATAACTTCTTTGGGATATCTGCATTTGATGGAACAGCTGTACCGTCAGCTGCCAATTATGCATATCAAAAGGGATGGACTTCAATTGATAAAACTATAGAAGGTTCAGCACAATGGATAGCAGGAAACTATATACATAACAGCAAATACAAACAAAATACTTTATATAAAATGAGATGGAGTTACAATACAGGCCATCAATATGCAACAGATGTAAACTGGGCTAATTCAATAGGACGTGTAATGAATAACATAGTACCTTATTACGATGGAAATGCTCATTTAGAGTACTTAATACCTAAATATAAATAAAAAGTAATTTAAAATTCGGGGCGTTAAATAAACACAAAATAAAAAGGAAGATCTACTTTATGAGATCTTCCTTTTTGATTTAGAAGAAATTTATCAAAATCTAACATAGAGATTTTATATTATTTTCAATTACGATATTTTTTAGATTACCATAGTTATATGTTGCTAAGGCATACTCCTTCATTTTTTCAAAAATATATTGTTCAAGTTCGCTTTCAAAGTCTAAAATAGTTTTTCCTATATTCCATGCATTTATTTCTCTAGCAATACTATTCTTTTTAAATTCTATAATACAATCTTCAAGTTCTAATGGTAAATTTTTTTTATAATAATATTCATCTTCCAAATCAATATTATATTTTTTTATAGTTTCAGCTATTGAAGTTATGATTTTAATAGAATGAGATTTTATATTTGATAAATCTGGGTCCAAAATATGCCCTATTTCATGGCATAGGGCTACCTTTCCTATGGAATATATATTTTGCTTTGTGATAAGAATATTTTTAGTATTAAACGAATTTATAAATAGATAGAAATTATAGCAAAATGATAAAAATCCTTTTTGAGAAATAATAACTATACCTAGTTTAGGAAGAGAACAAATAGGAATATTGTATTTTTTATAATAAAGTATATGAACTAATTTTTTATCTACATCCATCTCAGATAAAGACTTTGTAAAAATTTTTTTACCTTTTAATTCTTCATAATAAATAGGTATCTTTCTTAAATCATATATATTTGAGCAAGTCATAGCATACCTCCAAATATAAGTCCTTATTTATATAATATTAAAAAGTTTCAAAAAAGAGCTAATCCACGAAAAAAAATATAAATTATTTTAAAAAATTCAAGACCTTAAAACCTAACCCAAAATATGATATAATTTTACTTTAAAAAGAATAGAAAATTGAGATGAAAGGAGATGTCATAAATGGATAGTATAAAAGACTATTTAAAGAAATTAGAAATCAAAAATGATTTTTTATATAAAAAGTTGAGTGATGTACTTGTTACAAAAGTAGTATATTATAAAGAAAATAAGATTTTTTATATATATTTATCATCTAAAGAAATTATTTCTTATGACATTTTATCATCACTTAGAGAAGCTTTACTAGAAGAATTAGATTATTTTTCTGATATAAGAATTAAAATGAGATATAACGGACTATCTCGTAAATCTAATAAAGATATAGTTAAGAAAAATTGGGATAATATATTACACATATTAAAAGACTTATCACCTGCTATAGAAGGATGGAAACATAATGTAGAGTATATGTGTATAGACGATACTTTAAAAATAAAAATACCAAAGTCTATGATATACGATAGTTTAAAATCTAAAAACTGTGAATATATAATTAGACATGTATTTTTAGAAGAGTTTTCTATAGATTTAAAAGTAATTTTAGAAAAAGCTGTAGATGAAAAGGTAGATATTAAAAAGATTCTCGAAAAAATGGATAAAGAGATGGAAGAAAAAGTTAGAGAAATGCAAATTTCATCTCCGAAAAAAGTAAAAGATGATGAAGAAGATAAATACGTTATAAAAGAAGAAGTAGAAGATGAAAATATAATCTACGGTGAAAATGTCAATGCACTATTTGAACATATTTGCGATATAAATAAAAATTCAAAGACTGTTTGTATAACTGGAGAGATATTTAACATTGAGATAAAAGAATTAAAAAATGGGAAAATACTGCTTATAGCTGATGTAACAGATAATACAAGTTCAATAAGTTGTAAATTATTCTTAAACGACTTAAATCAAGATAAAGTATTAAGTAAAATAAGTGAAGGAAGTTATGTAAGGATTAAAGGAGATGTAATTTACGATATCTTCAAAAGAGAACTTACAATGACGATAAGTGGTATAAGATTAGAAGAAAAGAAACCTAGAGTAGATACTAGCGACAAAAAACGTGTAGAGCTTCATGCTCACACTCAAATGTCTTCTATGGATGCACTATGCAATACTAAAAAACTTGTAAAACAAGCTGCTACATGGGGGCATAAAGCCATAGCTATAACCGACCATGGTGTAGTTCAAGCTTTCCCAGAGGCAATGGATGCAGGAAAGGCCAATGGAATAAAAATCTTATATGGTGTAGAAGGATATTTAGTAGAAGATAATGCACCAATTATTAGAGATGCAAATGACAAAGATCTATCTCAGACATTTGTAGTATTCGACTTAGAAACTACAGGTTTCTCAAATAAAAATGATAAAATAACAGAAATCGGAGCAGTAAAAGTTAAAAACTTTGAAATAGTAGATAGATTTAATGAACTTATAAATCCAGAAAAAGATATATCTTATAAAGTTCAAGAATTAACAGGTATAACTAATGATTTAATAAAAGATAAACCTACAATAGAAGAAATTTTACCTAGGTTTATGGAGTTTGTAGGAGATAGTGTGTTAGTTGCACATAATGCAGAGTTCGATATAGGATTTATAAACCAAAAATGTAAGGAGATGAATATAGAATTTAAAAATAAGAGTGTAGATACTCTTATGCTTTCTAGAATCCTTCTTCCACATTTAAAGCGTTTTAAATTAAACAACCTTACAAAAGAACTTGGTGTACCACTTCACAACCACCATAGAGCTGTAGATGATGCTGCGGCAACTGCACAAATATTTATTAAATTTTTAGATATGCTTGAGAAAAAGGGCGCTAAAAAACTAAGTGATGTAAATGAAGTGCTAGGTGGTATAGATTACACTAAATTAAAAACAAAACATATTACATTAATTGCTCAAAATTTAGCTGGTATTAAGAATTTATATAAAATAGTATCTGATGCCCATGTAAATCATTTTTATAGAGCACCTAGAATATTAAAAAGTGTACTTTTAGAACATAAAGAAGGTATTATAGTAGGTTCGGCTTGTGAAGCTGGAGAAGTGTTCCAAGCTGTTAAACAAAATAAAAATGACGATGAAATAAAAGAAATAATAGACTTATACGATTATATAGAAGTAATGCCGATTGACAATAATCGATTTATGATTAGAAATGGCGAAGTAAAAGACGAAGATGAACTTAGAGATTTAAATAGAAGAATGATTGAAGTGGCTAAGAAATTTAATAAAATTCCAGTAGCTACAGGTGATGTTCACTTTATAGAAAAACATGAAGCTGTATTTAGACGAGTTCTTAAATATGCTCAAGGGTTTGGAGTAGATGATGAAGAAACTTATCTACATTTTAGAACTACAGATGAAATGTTAGAAGAATTTAAGTATTTAGGTGAAGAACTGGCATATGAAGTTGTAGTTGAAAATTCAAATAAAGTTGCAGATATGATTGAGGACTTTTTACCAATACCAAATGAAACATTCCCTCCAGTAATAGAAGGTTCTGATACAGAGCTTAGGGAGATGTGCTATAACAAAGCAACTAGGATTTATGGAGATCCGCTTCCAGACGTTGTTAAGAAAAGACTAGATAGAGAGCTAAACTCTATAATAAGCAATGGATATGCTGTTATGTATATTATCGCACAAAAGCTAGTTACAAAATCATTAGCAGATGGATATCTAGTTGGGTCTAGGGGATCTGTTGGTTCATCACTTGCTGCGACAATGAGTGATATAACAGAAGTTAATCCACTTCCGGCTCATTATATTTGTGAAAATGAAGATTGTAAATATTCATATTTCTATGCAGTTGGGGAATGGGGCTCGGGAGTAGACTTACCAGATAAAGATTGTCCTAAATGTGGACGAAAATTAAAAAAAGACGGACACGATATACCTTTTGAAGTTTTCTTAGGATTTGAAGGAGATAAAGAGCCAGATATAGACCTTAACTTCTCTGGTAGTTACCAACCTGTAATACACAAATATACAGAAGAGCTATTCGGTGAAGGTCATGTATATAGAGCCGGAACTATAGGTACAGTAGCAGATAAGACTGCATATGGATATGCTAAAAAATACGTAGAAGAAAACGACTTAGATGTAACTGGAGCAGAAGTTTTAAGACTTGCAAAAGGATGCACAGGAGTCAAGAGAACATCAGGACAACATCCAGGCGGAGTTATGGTTATACCAAATTATAAAGAAGTATACGATATTACACCTATACAATACCCAGCAAATGACGTGAATTGTGGCGTTATAACAACGCACTTCGATTATCACTCTATAAGTGGTAGGATATTAAAACTAGATATACTAGGTCACGACGTTCCGACCATAATAAGAATGATAGAAGATATTACAGGTCTTGATGCAACTACTATACCTCTTGATGATAAGGAGACTATGTCTATATTTACATCAACAGAGGCATTAGGTGTAACACCAGAGGAAATAAACTGTCCAATAGGTTCTTTAGCTATACCAGAATTCGGTACATCTTTCGTTAGACAGATGCTTCTTGATACGAAACCAACTACATTTGCAGAACTTGTGCGTATATCTGGGCTCTCACATGGTACTGACGTTTGGCTAAATAATGCACAGGATTTAGTTGTGGATAAAGTCGTTGAATTTAAAGACGTTATATCTACACGTGACGATATAATGAACTACTTACTATTTAAAGGACTTCCACCTAAGATGGCGTTTACAATAATGGAAAATGTAAGAAAAGGTAAAGGACTAAAGCCTGAATTTATAGAAGAGATGAATAAACATGATGTGCCACAGTGGTATATTGATTCATGTCAAAAGATAAAATACATGTTCCCTAAAGCCCATGCAGTTGCATATGTAATGATGTCGTTTAGACTTGCATATTATAAAGTTCACTATCCTGCAGCTTTTTATGCAACATATTTCACAACTAAAGCACAGGATTTTGATGCAGATTTAATCGTAAAAGGGTTAGACAGCATAAAACAAAAGATACAAGAAATACACGAGCTTGGAAATGATGCAACAGCAAAAGACAAAACAATGCTTACTGTACTTGAAGTTGCACTAGAGATGTATGCTAGAAAAATAAAAATAATACCAGTTGATATTTATAAATCAGATGCCACTAAATTTATAGTAGTGGATGACACGACAATACTGCCACCTATGATAGCCCTACAAGGGGTTGGTGAAAATGCAGCTATTAATATTCAAAATGAAAGAGAAAACGGAGAGTTTATATCAAAAGAAGATTTGAGAAAGAGAACAAAGATATCTAAAACAGTAGTTGAGACTCTTTCTAATCATGGTTCATTAAACAATATGAGTGAAAAAAATCAATTATCATTATTTTAAATAAAAATATGAATTTTAGGGGCTTGACATAATTTTGTGAAAAAAGATAAAATATGTGTACAAGATTTAAAAAATATTGTAAAATAATAGAGTTGAAAACACATTTATTTATAAAGTCTTGTAAATAAAAAAAATTTATGTTATAGTAATAGAAAAATAGTATATGCAGAAGATAAGAGTGAGGCAATTGTTCTCACTCTTTTATTTTAAATATGTTATAATACAACTGAATAGGAGGCAAGGCACACATGAAAAAGAACATAGAATCTACAATAGAAGCATTAGTACAACCAATTGTCGATGCTAAAAACATAGAAATAGTAGATATTGAGTACGTAAAAGAAGCTGGACAATTTTATCTAAGAATTTATCTTGAAAAAGAAGGTGGAATAAGCTTAGATGACTGTGCAGATGTATCAAGAGAATTAAATCCAATATTAGATGAAAAAGACCCAATAAAAGACAACTACTTCTTAGAAGTATGTTCACCAGGTCTTGATAGACCACTTAAAAAAGATAAAGACTTTGAAAGATATGCAGGAAGAGATGTAGAAGTTAAATTATACAAACCTTTAAATGGTACAAAACAACTTGAAGGAGAACTTGTAGGTTTAACTGAAGACAAAAAAATCAAAGTAATAATAGATGACAATGAAGTTGAGTTTGATAAAAAAGACGTTGCAGTAATCAAACTAGCTATCAAATTTTAGTGATAACATTAATTAGGGAGGAATAAACAATGAATCACGAATTTATGGAAGCGTTAGACGAATTAGAAAAAGACAGAGGGATCGACAAAGAAGTTATAATAGACACAATAGAACAAGCACTTTTAACTGCTTATAAAAAGAACTTTGGATCTGCTCAAAATGTTAGAGTATCAGTAGATAGAGAAGGTGGAGAAGTTAGAGTTTACTCTCAAAGAAGAGTAGTTGATGAGTCAGACTTATACGATACTTTCTTAGAAATAGAATTAGCAGATGCTATAAAAATAGACCCAAGTTATCAATTAGGAGACATAATAGAAAACGAAGTAACTCCTAAAGATTTCGGTAGAATAGCAGCTCAAACAGCTAAACAAGTAGTTGTTCAAAGAATAAGAGAAGCTGAAAGAGAAATAGTATACAACGAATTTATCGAAAAAGAAAGCGAAATAGTTACAGGAGAAATAGCTAGAGCTACTTCAAAAACTGTTTATGTTAACGTAGGTAAAATAGAAGCTTCTATGCCAGAAAACGAACAAATACCTGGTGAAGAGTATAAAGCTGGACAAAAAATAAAAGTATATATATTAGAAGTTAAAAAGACTAATAAAGGACCTCAAATAGTAGTATCAAGAAGTCATCCAGGTCTTGTTAAGAGATTATTTGAAATGCAAGTAGTAGAAATATTCGAAGGTTTAGTTCAAATAAAATCAGTATCAAGAGAAGCTGGTTCAAGAACTAAAATAGCAGTTCAATCAATAGACGAAAAAATAGATCCAATCGGAGCATGTGTTGGACCTAAAGGTACTAGAGTTAAAGCTGTAGTAGATGAATTAGGCGGAGAAAAAATAGACATAATAAACTACAGTGATGATCCAGCTGAATTCATATCAGCATCACTTAGTCCATCAAAAGTTGAAAAAGTTGAAATAAACGAAGAAGAAAAAACAGCTTTAGTAGTAGTTCCTGATTATCAATTATCTTTAGCAATTGGTAAATCTGGTCAAAATGCAAGACTTGCAGCAAAACTTACTAACTGGAAAATAGATATAAAAAGCGTATCTCAAATGAAAGAAGAAATGGAAGCTCAAGAAGCTTTAGAAAGCACAGATTTTGTTGAAGAAGATATAGAATTACCAGTTCAAGATATAGAGTTAGATTCTGAAAATATAGACTTAGACCAAGAATAATAAGTCTAATATAGTTAAAGGAGGGATGGCTTTGAAAAAAGTAAAAAAAATACCTCAAAGAAAATGCATAGTATGTCAAGATAGAGACTCTAAAAAAGAGCTTATGAGAATTGTTAAAAACAAAGAAGGCGAAATATTTTTAGATCCATCTGGTAGGGCAAACGGTAGAGGTGCCTATATATGTAAAGACACTGAATGTCTTAAAAAAGCAATAAAAACAAAGGCTTTAAATAGAGCTTTTAAAGTAGAAGTTTCTGATGAAGTATATGAAAAATTATTAGCGGAGTTAGAATCTTATGATAAATAATAAACAAAAAATTTATTCTTATATAGGTCTAGCTATGAGAGCTGGGCAAGTAGTATCAGGAGACGACACTACATTAAAAGAATTAAAAAAAGGAAAGATAAGTTTAGTAATTGTGGCAGATGATGCTTCAGAAAATACTAAAAAATTATTTAAAGATAAATCATCTTATAGAAAAATAAACCAAATCTACTTTTCAACAAAAGTAGAGCTTGGTTTAGCTATAGGAAAATCACCAAGAGCAGTTATTGGAATAAAAGATAAATCTTTAGCTTCAAAGATAACTGAACTTATGCAATAAAAAATTTAATAGGGGGTGATCTTGTGGCAAATACAAGAATAAACCAAATCGCAAAAGAGGCAAAAGTCTCAAATAAAGAAGTTATAGCTAAGTTAGCTGAATTAGGAATAGAAATAGAAGACGAAAATACAGAAATAGATGAAGATGATGCTCAATTAGTATTAGATTTATTAAGAGAAGAAAATGGAGAAACAATCAGCATAGATGGACCTTTAACAGTTCAAAACTTAGCTGATGCTATAGGAAAATCAGTTTCGGAAGTAATAATGGAACTTATGAAAATGGGAACTATGGCTACAATAAACCAAGAAGTTACTTTTGAAGTAGCATCATTATTAGCACAAAAAAATGGATTTAATTTAGTTGTTGCAGGAAATGATGAAGATGCAGAAGAAGAAATAGAAAAATTAATGCAAATCCAAGAAGATAAAGAAGAAGATTTACAACCTAGGCCACCAGTAGTAACAGTAATGGGACACGTTGACCACGGTAAAACATCATTACTTGATGCTATAAGAAATACTCGTGTAACATCAAGCGAAGCAGGTGGAATAACTCAACATATAGGTGCATCTGAAGTATCTATAAACGGACAAAAAATAGTATTCTTAGATACACCAGGACACGAAGCTTTCACATCTATGAGAGCTAGAGGTGCTCAAGTTACAGATATAGCAATATTAGTAGTTGCAGCAGATGATGGTATAATGCCTCAAACAATAGAAGCTATAAACCATGCTAATGCAGCAGGTGTACCACTAATAGTAGCAATAAATAAAATAGATAAACCAGGTGCAAATCCAGACAAAGTTAAAAAAGAATTAGCTGACGAAGGATTATTAGTAGAAGACTGGGGTGGATCAGTAATATCTGTAGAAGTTTCTGCTAAGAAAAACGAAAATATAGACACATTATTAGAAATGGTTCTATTAGTTGCAGAAATGGAAGAATTAAGAGCTAATCCTAATAAAAGAGCTGTAGGTACAGTAATAGAAGCTCAACTTGATAAAGCAAGAGGTCCTGTTGCTACAGTATTAGTTCAAGGTGGAACATTAAAAGTTGGAGATCCTATAGTTGCTGGTGTAGCTGCTGGTAAAGTAAGAGCTATGATAAACGCTAAAGGAAAAAGAGTTAAACAAGCTGGTCCATCGACTGCAGTAGAAATATTAGGTCTATCTGAAGTACCACAAGGTGGAGATCAATTTGTTGCTGTTCCAACTGATAAAATAGCAAGAAGTGTTTCTGAAAAGAGACAATTAATACAAAGAGAAGAAATGCTTAAATCTTCTCAAAGAATGTCACTTGACGATTTATTCAACCAAATGAATGAAGGTCAAGTAAAAGACTTAAATGTAGTAATAAAAGCAGACGTTCAAGGTTCTGTTCAAGCTGTAAAACAATCACTTGAAAAATTATCAACTGAAGAAGTTAACGTAAGAGTAATCCACGGTGGTGTTGGTGCAATAAATGAATCAGACGTATTATTAGCTGCTGCATCAAACGCTATAATAATAGGATTTAACGTAAGACCAGTATCTGGTGCTGAATCTTTAGCTGATAAAGAAGGTGTTGACATAAGAACATACACAATAATTTACAAAGCTATAGAAGATATACAAGCTGCTATGAGCGGTTTACTAGACCCAGAATTAAGAGATGAAGATACAGGAAAAGCTGAAATAAGAGAAGTATACAAAATTTCAGGTGTTGGAGCTGTTGCAGGATGCTACGTAACAAGTGGTAAAATATATAGAAACTGCAAAGTTAGAATAGTTAGAGATGGTATTATAATTCAAGAATGTGAATTATTAGCTCTTAAGAGATTCAAAGACGACGTAAAAGAAGTAAATAGTGGTTATGAATGTGGTATGAGCTTTGTTAATTACAATGACATAAAAGTAGGCGATATAGTAGAAGCTTACGTTCAAAAGGAAGTAAAAAGAGAACTATAATTAACAAAAGAGGTTGATATAATGGCATCAAATAATAGAACACGCAGAATAGCAGAAGAAATTAGAAAAATAGTAAGCACAATGCTTATTAATGGAATAAAAGATCCAAGAATAAATTCTTTAGTTAGTGTAACTGATGTTGAAGTTACAAGTGACTTAAGTTATGCATATGTTTATGTAAGTATATTAGGTGGAGATGAAGAATCTACACTTGAAGGCTTAAAAAGTGCATGTGGATATATAAGAAGAGAAGTTGGAAAAAGCATAAAAATAAGACATACTCCAGAGATTATATTCAAAATAGATGATTCTTTATTAAAAGGAATGTACATGGACGAATTAATAAAGAAAGTAAACAATGGATATAAAGATTCATCAGAAGAAAATGAAAAAGATGGTGAATAACATGTATGAAAACATGGACAAAATAATTAATTGTATTGATGAGGGTAACTATTTTATAGTTACCTCTCATGTAAATCCAGATGGAGATAATATAGGTTCTACTTTATCTATGTATTATTATTTAAAATCTATAAATAAAGAAGTGTACTATGTTTTAGATGATGATACTCCTATTAACTTAAAATTTTTATTAAAAGACATAGAAATTTTAAGTTCTGAGGAGTTCATTAAATTAAATTTAAACGAATTTAATTTAATTTCTTTAGACTGTGGTGATTTAGATAGAATATGTATAGATAAAACTTTAATAGAAAACTCTAAAAAGTTAATTTGTATAGACCACCATGCAAGCAATGATAATTATGGTGATATAAATTATGTAGTACCTGAAGCATCTTCGACTTGTGAACTTGTATATAATTTATTTAAGAGAATAAATGAAACTCAAAATACACAAGTTATAGATAAAAAAATTGCAACTGCACTATATACAGGTGTAGTAACAGATACAGGTAAATTTACTTATTCAAATACTCACCCTAGTACTTTTGATATGGCAAAAGACCTTTTAATATTAGGAGCTGAGACAAATAAAGTTATCTGTGAAGTTTATGGCAATAATCCTTATAATTATTATAAATTATTGGGAGAAGCACTAAATACATTAGATATAATAGATACTAAGATTGCTGTTATAACATTGACTCAAGATATGTTAACTAGAAACAATATAAGCTTTAAAGATACTGATGGTATTACGCCTTATTGTAGAGATATCGAAAATGTCGAAGTAGGAATTTTAGTAAAAGAAAAATCTTCAAATGAAATAAAAATAAGTCTTAGATCTAAAAATTATGTTGACGTAAGCCATATTGCAAAAGTATTTAATGGCGGAGGTCACGTAAGAGCTGCTGGATTAACTGTATTTAATGAAACTATAGAAAATGCAACTAAGATGGTAGTAGCTGAGACTTTAAAATATATTTAAGGATGATATAATGAATAAAATTATTAATATTTTAAAGCCAACAGGAATGACATCTCATGACGTAGTAAGTTGCGTTAGAAGAACATTAAATATGAAAAAAGTTGGCCATACAGGAACATTAGATCCAGATGCAGCAGGAGTACTTCCTATATGTTTAGGAAGGGCGACTAAAGTAAGTGAGCTTATCTTAAATAAAGATAAGTCTTATATTTGTGAATTGACATTAGGAATAGAAACTGACACATACGATTCATCAGGGACTATTTTATATAGAAATGACGATTTAAACATAGAAGAGTCAAAAATAAGAGAAGCCTTTAAATCACAAGAAGGTGAGATAGAACAACTTCCCCCTGTATATTCAGCATTAAAGATAAATGGACAAAAAATGTGTGATTTAGCTAGAAAAGGGAAGGCAGATTCAATAGACATAAAACCAAGAAAAGTAAATATTAAAAAAATAGACATTTTAAATATATCTCAAAATAAAATAACTTTTTATGTAGAATGTTCAAAGGGAACTTATGTAAGAAGTATATGTCATGATATAGGAGAGTATTTAAATTGTGGAGGACATATGTCTTTCTTACTTAGAACTTCATCAGGAAGATTCAATCTAGAAAATTCGATAACTCTAGAAGAATTAGAACAACTAAAAGAAAATGGATGTCTAGAAGAACATCTATACGATATAGATTATGTTTTAAATAACCTTCAAAGAGCAGAATTAAATCCTAGTGCAAAAAAATATTACATCAATGGTGGAGCTATTGATTCAAGAAGATTTGCTATAAAAAAATCAAAAGACAACAATAATGACGACAATCTTGTCAGAGTTTATTGTGAAGATATTTTTGTAGGTGTAGGAAAAATCATAAAATATAATAACACTATGATGTTAAAAAGTGATAAACTCTTTATATAGTAAATAATATTTCGGTGGGGAAAAGATAATGAGAATTATAACATCTTTAGAAGAATTGGAACAAATAAATAAAAGTGTTGTCACGATTGGCAAGTTTGACGGTCTTCACAAGGGACATAAAGTTCTTATAGAAAAGACTGTTCAGTATGCTAAAAAAAATAACATGAAAAGTGTAGTATTTACCTTTTCAAATCATCCAGCCAATTTTTTTGAATGTGAAAAGGTAAGAAAAATTATTACTAATAAAGATAAAATAACTACTATGAAAAACTTAGGGGTTGATATTGTCATAAATCTTCCATTTGATGAATATATGACAAAGATATCGGCTATAGATTTTGTAGAAAATATTTTAGTAAAAAAATTAAATGCAAAAAAAATATATGTGGGTCATGATTTTACCTTTGCAAGAAATAAAGAAGGAGATGCGATTTTATTGAAGGCATTAGGCGGAGAATATGATTTCGATGTAGAAATAGTAAAACCAATAAAAATAAATAATATAAGAGTTAGTAGTACATATATAAGAAATTTACTGGCTCAGGGTAAAGTTGAAAATGTAAAGGAATATTTAGGACATAATTATATCGTAGAAGGTAAAGTTATTGGAGGAAAACAATTAGGTAGAACTATAGGATTTCCAACAGCAAACCTAAAATTCAAAGAAAATTTGATACTGCCTAGACCGGGAATATACGCTACAAAAGTTTATATTAAGGATAAAGTTTATATGGGTGCTACAAATATAGGATTCAATCCGACTGTGAGAGTAGAAAAATTATCAATTGAAACTCATATATTAGAATTTAGTCAAGATATTTATGGTGAAACTATAAAAATCGAATTTTTGGAAAGACTTAGAGATGAAAAGAAATTTGACTCTCTAGATGGATTAAAAGAACAACTAAAAAAAGATACAAAAAAAATATATGAAAAGTATATTTGCAAAAGTAATTAACTTATGATAAAATAGACAAGGAAGTTAACCATTACTCGGGATTTGAATACTCCAATCAATGCTTAGTAAATGGCGCTTATTAAAAAAATAAACGGAGGTACATCAAAAGATGAACAAACAAGATATAATCAAAGAATTCGGAAGAAAAGAAGGAGATACTGGTTCTCCAGAAGTACAAATAGCTTTATTAACAGCTAGAATAAATGAACTAAACGACCACTTAAGAGTTCACAAAAAAGACCACCATTCAAGAAGAGGACTTTTAAAAATGGTTGGTAGAAGAAGAAACTTATTAGCTTACCTAAAAGAAAAAGACCTTGAAGGTTACAGAGCTTTAATAGCTAAATTAGGTTTAAGAAAATAGTTTTATTACTTTTGACTAAAAAGCAGGTATACGTAAATACTTGCTTTTTTTGTATTTAAGATACTAGGAATGGATATGATAAAGATATAATAAATTTAAGCAAGGGGGCTTAGATCATGAAAATAAAACTGATTTATGACAGTATGTGTGATATTCCAGAAGAAATAAACAATAAAGAGTTTGTAGAAATGATACCCTTGACAATAAACATTGACGGTAAGGAGTATAAAGACGGAATAGATTTCACAAAAGAAGAATTTTATAATATTTTAAATAATAGCAATAGTTTACCGAAGACATCCCAAGTTACTTACATCGATTTTAAAGAAAAATTCGAAAAGTATACAAAAGAAGGCTATGATGTTATATGTATAACAGGCTCTTCAAAGGCCTCAGGTACATATCAAAGTGCTAATTTGGCAAAAGCTGATGTTGAAGGGAATATATATATTTTTGATAGTTTATTTCTATCATTAGGAAGTGGACAATATATTATAAAAGCGAGCCACTTAATTGAAGAAGGGGATTTAAGTGCTAGTGAAATAGTTGAAGAATTAGAAAAGTTAAGAGCTAGTGTGAATTTACTATTTGTTCCTTTTACTCTTGAATATTTAAAACAAAGTGGTAGATTACCAAGTGTAGTTTCTTTTGTTGGAAATATGCTTAGCATAAAGCCTATATGCTCAATGCAAGATGGAAAGAATAAAATAGTCTCAAAAGTGAGGGGGACTAAGCAAATCGCTTCAAAACTTGTAGATATGATTTTAGAATTAAATAATGGACAATTAGAAGATAAAATTGTAACTATAGGTTATGGATCAAATGAAGTTGATTTTAAAAAATTACAAGAAGAAGTATCAAAAAGAATAAATGCTAAGAAAGTTTATATAACAAGAGGAGGATCTTGTATTTGTTCTCATACAGGACCAGAAATTTTAGCTATAAGTTCTTCTTATTAAACATATATAAATACATAACAAAACTAAGCCTTATTGTTTATAAGAGATAAATAGTTTATTTATATACATATTAAATAAACTACAAAAATATTTCAAAATATATTTC
>NZ_JADPET010000051.1 GCF_015667935.1 Clostridium sp. 1001270J_160509_D11
GATCTATCAATAGTGCAAATACCTTTATTTTACTCAATAGTTTCAATTATGCTTATTAAATTATTGGCAAAATTTATTTATTTTAAACATACTATAATTTGTTTTAACAATTCTTTTAAATATGTTGTAAACTTCACTGTAATTTCATTTGTAATGTCAGCTAAAAAATACTATAATTTACCTAGGATTATTTTTAGAAATATATTACCTAAATGGTATAGAAAGGAATTATTTTAAATGGAACAAATAAGACAAACTAAACAAAGAAGGAGTTTTTTAGAATTTGCAAAAGACAAAAATATTGAAATATCAGTTCAAAGATACTTAATAGATGCGCTTAGTTTTATGGCCTCTGGTTTATTTGCATCTTTATTAATAGGCACAATATTTAATACTCTAGGTCAAAATCTTCATATATCATTATTTACTGATGTTATTAACCCTCTTGCAAAACAAGTTACAGGACCTGCTATAGCTGTAGCAATTGCATATGGGCTTCAAGCACCACCACTAGTAATGTTTTCTTGTGCATTGGTCGGAGCTTGTGGTAATGAGTTAGGTGGACCTGTAGGTGCATTTGTTGCAACTATTTTTGCCTGCGAATTTGGTAAATTAGTTTCAAAAGAAACAAAAATAGATATATTAGTTACACCTGCTGTAACTATATTAATAGGTGTGTTAATTGCTGAAGCCGTTGGACCTGCTGTTTCTGCATTTATGACGGGATTTGGTAATGTTATAATGAGTGCTACTGAAATGCAACCTCTTTTAATGGGCGTGATTGTCGCAGTATTAGTAGGTATAGCTCTAACACTTCCAATAAGTAGTGCTGCTATATGTATGATGCTTGGACTTAGTGGACTTGCTGGAGGTGCCGCTACTGTCGGTTGCTGTTGCCAAATGGTTGGATTTGCTGTTATGAGTTATAGAGAAAATGGAGTCGGTGGTTTATTTGCTCAAGGCTTGGGGACATCTATGTTACAAATGTCTAATATAATAAAAAACTGGAAAATATGGATTCCTCCAACATTAGCCTCAGCAATTTTAGGTCCTCTATCAACTATGGTATTTAAAATGGAAAATATCGCAATTGGTTCTGGTATGGGTACATGTGGTTTAGTAGGACAATTTGGTACAATAACTGCAATGACTGAATCAGGAAATACATCAAGTATGATGTGGGTTGGAATATTACTTCTTCACTTTATTCTTCCTGCTATTGTAACATTAATAATATCAGAATTTATGAGAGCTAAAAATTGGATTAAACCTGGCGATTTAAAACTAGATATATAAATATTTTTTATAGAATAAAAAAAGAAATTATACTTATCTATAGTTGAAATAAATATAATTTCTCAATATATTCAAACCAAAAAAGGCTATTTAATAGCCTTTTTTTATTTTACTACTGCATTAACTAACCATTTTAATGCGCCTTTAGTACTTTTCCATAACGCGAAGTTTTCATTGTAGTAGTAAGTAGCTTCTGTATATAACACAGGATCTATTACTGAACCAGACATTCTTAAAGCAGCTGTCCATTGCATTAGGAATAATCCTATGTATTTATTTTTTTCTACTCCGTCTTTTATTGCAGATTTAGCAAAGTATAAGTTTCCATTTTTAAAGTAGTATAATGCTTTGAAGTAATCCCATTGAGCTGAGTCTTCATTTTTGAATCTTGCGAATAAGTCATTTACTGCTTTTCTATCATTTTTTGCTATTAATAAGTTTATTAATTTGTATCTGTTTCCTTGAGTATCATTTTCGTCCATTTTTAATAATAACTCGAACATTTTTCTAGCTTCTTTGTGATTTTTGTTGTTCATTAATAAAGTAGCTAAATCTTGAGCTGCTATCATGTATGGTCTAGCAGACTCATTATTCCAGTAGTTAGTTGTATTTTCTCTATCAACTATCATTTCTTCTGCAACAGCCATAGCTTGTCTTAAATAGTCTAATCTATCTTCAAATGGTAAATCTTCGTGAGCAAGTCCCATTAAAGCTTTGTATTTTGCAGATTTAGTTTCATCTTCTGTTAATTCTTTTGTAGCTTCAACTTTTACTTCTTCAGCTTGTACAACTTCTACTGTGTTTTCAGCAGTTACTGCTGCTTCAGCTACTACAGTTTCTTCACCTTCAAATAAAGCTCTTAATGCATCTGATTTACTTTTTATTGTTTTTAAACTAACACCAGTTTTTTCAGAGAAAGCTTTTTTTGTGATATACATAGGATGTGATCTTTTAAACATTTCAGCATCTTCTAATACCATGTTTAATATAGCCGCTACCCATATATCACATCTAGATGAAGTTAATAGTTCTCCGTCTTTTTGCTCTATTTTTGCTAGAAGATCTAAACTCATATCTTTGTATTGTTCGTTTAGATTTTCTTTGCAATATTCTACTATTGCATTTCTAATTTCATTTATTCTGTCTTTCATCAATATCCTCCCGAATCAAATTTTTAACCTCTATTATTATATCATTTTCTTAAAAAGTCTTCATTTAAATAGTATAAAATATATATTTTACCTAAAATTAAATTTAAGTCTAAATTCCTAAGGTTATAAACTTATGTTTATTTTCAACATACTTTATATAATTTATCATATATTGTATACCTATGTCAAAGTTTAACTGTATACTGTTAAAATATAATTTTAAAAAGTGTTTTTTGATTCAGAATATTATTTATTTATATACAAAATCTTCATCAATTATTAACAATTTTTCGTATAATCTGACATGTAAATAATTGATTTTAAAAAAGCTCCCCTTGCAACACATTCCGTAAGTCTTAAAAAGATTATATTAGCTTCGTCTTCTTTTATCTCTTCTAGTACTATTTCTTGTTTTTCATCATAATATATTGTTTTAAAAAAATCCTTTGTATCTATTGCAATTTTAATAATTTTATTCAAATCTTTATTAATTAACACCTTATTCTTTTTATGCATTATTATATTATTTTCAATTTCATCTAACATACTATCCAATTTATTTATTATAGATTCATATACCTCCATTATATTCCTCCAATTTATTATATTTTTACTTATGACATACATAATTAAATACTACATATTTTAATTGTAATACAAAAGTAAGTTTACTAACAATTTTTCTTTTATTTTCAATATAATTTTTATAAAATCTCTATATTAGGATAAAACTCACTTTATTGGAGATACTATTAATCAGATTTTAAAATAGGCGGTGTACTTATGAATAATTTCAAAAAAACTCTATTAAATGAAATTCCCGAATTTAGAGATTATACATTAAATTATTTAAATGGAAATATATCTACAATGCAATATAAAGAATTTGCAGCAGGCTATGGAGTTTACTCTGAATTAAACAAAAAATTATTTTTAATTAGACTAAGAATTTCGTGTGGGATTATGTCTAGATCGCAACTTCATACAATTTATCAAATCGCTAATAAAAACAATTTAAAATCTATACATATAACTACTAGACAGTCAATTCAATTTCAAGACTTAGACATGGATAGTACCGTCAATATAATGAAACAATTAATAGAAAATGACATCTATACTAAAGGTAGCGGAGGTAATTTTCCTAGAAACGTCGGTCTTTCTCCCCTATCTGGAGTAAATATTAAAGAGAGCTTTGATGTTACTCCATATGCTCTAGCTACTGATAAATATTTTTTAAATAAAATAAATACTTATAATCTTCCTCAAAAATTTAAAGTTTATTATTCAAATTCACAAAATGACTATGCATATGCTATTACTCAAGATATGGGATTTATAGCTACTCTAAAAGAAAATAAGCCTTATTTTGAAGTATATGTTGGAGGTTCATTGGGAAAAGAACCTAAAGTAGGGTTAAAACTTCCACATCTAATAAATCCTAGCGATGCATTATTTTATATCGAAGGCATGATTGAATTTTTTAAATCAGAAGGAGATTATAAAAATAAACATAAATCAAAAATAAGTTATATTATTGATAAATTAGGAAAAGATGAATTTTTAAAAAGACTGTACTTATACATCGATAAACAAAGGCAAAATATAAATTTAAAAATAAATCCAACTCCTATTGACTATAATAAACAAGGCATAGATATCGAATGTGATAATCCTAGATTATTTAAACAAAAACAACAAGGATTATATTCAGTCTATATCCATCCATTAGGAGGTATGTACAAATTAAAAGACTTAAAATGTTTATTAAAAGAACTAGATAAAATTAAAAATCCTATTATTCGTTTAGGAATGAACCAAGAAATATATATATTAAATTTAGATGGGCAAGAGGCTAAAAAAATATTAGATACTACAGAATGTATAAACGGCTGTACAGCATTAGAAAACAGCATATGTTGTATCGGTACACCTATTTGTAAAATAGGTATTTGCAATAGTCAAAAATTACTGTCTGATATTATTACTTATTTTAAAATAAATAGCAAAGATAGAGAAAATTTAAAAGTTATGCCACAACTATATATATCTTCTTGTAAAAACGTATGTGGATTCCAACAAATCGGATGTATTACTTTAGTCGGAACAATGAAAAGCATCAATAAAGTTAATGTAGATTGTTTTGAAATGAATATAAATAAACTTTTAAATGATAATAAATCCATCCAAATAAAATCATTAGGATGTTTCAAAAGCTTTGATATTTCACCTATGCTATATGAAATAAGTGAAAAATTAATAGAAAATAATATTGATTTTATTAATTTCGTAAATAATCATAAAAAGAATTTTCTAAAATAATTAATAAATACAAAATATAAATTCTTATAAAACTTTATATATATTATAAAAAATTCGCTTCGCTCATAGCGCCAACGACTTCGTTCCGTTGCTTAAAATTCACTTCGCTCATGGCGCCAACGAATCAAAGATTCAGTTGCTTTAGTTAATAGATTAGAAATTATACATTATCCATAAACCAGATAATATATAATTTCTATAAAATAAATAAAACTGTAGAAATAGACTTATATATTTCTACAGTTTTATTTATTTTATAAATTTATTATAACAGCTAAAAATACTAATTCTTCATCTCCTATATTTTCGATATAGTGTTTAGTATTAATGGCGTATACAACATCTCCTTCATTTACTTGTACTATTTTATCACCATCTAAAACTTCTCCCTTGCCACTTAATATATAGTAAACCTCATAGTCCTTATTATGTTCATGTAATCCAACTGAACCGCCAACTGGAACACTTAATTTTGCAAATACTTTAGCTTGATTTTTTAGCTCATCCCCTTCTATCAACAATTCACGAGTTATGTTTCCTTTTCCCCCTTCTATAGGACCAACAACCTTTGTCAATTCATCTTTTCTTCTTATCATTTGTATATCCCCCTTAAATTTTATTTCCATTTAATTAAATAATACATCACAATTTTACAATATAAAAGCATTATCTAAATTTTAAATTATTTAAAGATAATGCTTTATGTTTTTCTATTAACTTTTTAATTGAACATCGTATTTTGTATATAAATCTTTCATTAAAGTAGTTTGTTTTGTCTTTTCTAATGTACTTATTAGGTCATCTTTAACATCATCAAAATCTTGTACTTTTTCACCAGTTTTCTTTATTATATGATATCCCGCACTCGTCTCTACAACCTCTGGGTATATTTCGTCTATTTTTAATGAAAATGCAGCTTTTGAAAAAGCACTTACCATTTCATCTTCTGTAAAATATCCTAAATCCCCTCCACTAGATGCACTAGAGTCATCAGAATACTCTTTTGCCAATGTTGCAAAGTCATCTCCATCTAATGCCATTTTTAAAACAGCTTCTGCAGTTTTTTTGTTTTCTTCTATTTGTTCATCGCTCAGTTTTTTATTACTGCTGTCATAATTTGAAATTAATATATGTGATGCACGAATTTGTTGGAAATCATCTTGATTCTTTTCATAATAATTTTTTGCCTCTTCTTCACTTACCTCGCTATATTCTTCTAGATATTTAGCACCCATTAATTCCTTTTTTATACGCTCTTTTAATTTATCTTCTGTAAGATTGAATTTTTCAAAGTACTCATCTTCTGTTAAATTGTACTGAGAATTGATATTTGCTATAGTAGTATCATAATTTTCTTGTACTTGGTCATCTGTTATTTCAACATTGTTTTCTTTAGCTTCTTTATATAAAACCTCGATATTTACTAAGTACTCCAACATTGTCGATTCATATGTAGAAATTTGTGACTCAGTTAGTTTTTGTAACCCATTTGCATAAAAAATAGGTTCCATAACACTTTTTAAATCTTTTCCTGTTATTTTGCTATCACCGACACTTGCATAAACTTCGCTATTAGAATAATATCTATGGCTTGCAGGTAAAACTCTTCCATATGATAAACCTCCATAGAAAGCTCCTCCAACTACAGCAACTAAAGCACATACTAGCGCTACTTTTTTCATTATTTTTCGCTCTTTTTTCTCATCTTCTGTCATAATTACAACTTTATTTGGTGTTTCTTTAGTTTCTTGATTATTATCTTCTAAATCTTTATTTATTTCTTTAGAAGTATCTTCTACCTTTTTCTTTTTATTGAACATTCTATCCTCCTGAATAATTTATATATTTTAAAATCTAATATCTACAGATTTATTTTAATTATTTAATAAAATTTAACATTTGTATTATATCATTATTTTTACATGATTTTTTAAAAAAAATATTACAAATTGTTGAATAGTAAAATAAGTTTTAACGAAAATTCACTTCGTTCATTGCGCCAACAACTTCGTATGTTGCTTAAAATTCACTTTGTTTATGGCGCCAACGACTTCGTCCGTTGCTTAAAATTCACTTTGTTCATGGCGCTAACGATTTTGTCCGTTTTTACCTTATAATAAAAACCTTAATTTATTCTTAGTTATTTGTTTGTTATTATCTAATGAAAACAAAGACACTATCAAATATGACTTTGATGAAATAGATGATTTAAAAGAAATTAAGCCTCTATTTGAGGAAATTGTTAAAAGATATATTTAAGATAATAAAATAAGCCAGGAAAGTTATAAAAATTTCTGGCTTACATTTATTTTAAATATATATACTCACACCTATTACAATTATAGCTGTTACAATTATCGGAATTAATACAGATGTTACAAATATATCCTTGTATGATTCTTTGTGAGTAAGACCACAAATAGCTAGGGTTGTAATAACTGCTCCATTATGAGGCAATGTATCAAGACCTCCACAAGCTAGAGAAGCTATTCTATGTAAAATTTCAGGTGAAATATTTAAATCACTCGCCATTTGCAGATAAGTAGGTGCTAAAGCATCTAAAGTAATTGTTAATCCTCCAGAAGCAGATGCTGTAAGTCCACAAATTAAATTTACAGATAAGGCTTCTGATATTATAGGATTTGACGAAATATTAAATACAAAATTTTGAACTACTGAAAAAATAGCCAATGATTTAATCACACTGCCATACCCAACAATTGCTGATGAATTTAATAAAGGTCTAAAAGAATTAGTAACACCTTCATCTAAAACACTTTTTATGTTTTTGATTTTTTTAAAATTAGTAATAACTAAAAATAAGTCTGCTATAACTATTGAAATTATAACACTCCATGTTCCAGATACATTACCTAAAGTTGTATTAAACTTTTCTAAATAGGCTCCATCAACTGAAGGATAATATGCTTTTGAGAAAAATAAGTTTGATGCAAATATAATTAAAATAGGTACAATTGCCACAAGTATATTTGGTAGTTTTTCATCAGTTAATTTTTCATTTTCTATATAATCTCCATATCCTTCATGATTATTTCTAGCTTTTTTAGCTTCTCTACTTAAATAAATCATTCCTAATCCTAACATTAACAAACTTGCAATTATACCAAGTAACGGTGCTGCAAAAGCATCTGTTCCAAAGTACTTCATTGGGATAACATTTTGAATTTCTGGTGAGCCTGGAGCTGCTGTCATTGTAAAAGTAAATGAACCTAATGCAATACATCCAGGAATAAGCCTTTTTGGAATATCTGCTTCTTTAAATAAACTCCTCGCTATAGGATATGATATAAAAGCAACTACAAATAAAGAAACTCCTCCATATGTAAGTAGCGCTCCCGATAAAACTATAGATAATATCGCCTTGTCGCTACCTAATTTTTTTGTTATAAAATGAGAAATAGATTTTGCATAATTTGCTTTTTCCATTAATATAGCAAATATGGCTCCTGTCATAAATAACGGGAAGTAATTTTTTACAAAACTCGAAAAGCCTGACATATATACTTCTGTATAAGATGCCATTAGGTGGCTATCAAAACCAGTAGTTACTATAAGTGTTAATAGTGCTACTATTGGTGCTGTGATTATTGTTGAATACCCTTTATATGCTAAAAACATAATGAGTGCAAGTGATAAAATTAATCCTATAATGCTAAACATTTTTTATTTAGTGTTGTAGTAACAACACTACTCCTTCCATACTTCTTTTATATTTTATAAATTCCCCAATTTTTTATATTTAATCTATTTTTCCAGATTTAATCTTTAAAGATTTAAATTTGTCTATAAAATTCCGTGATTTAAGACATACTCTTGCTACTATAATAATCTTATACTAAATCAGGGTCAATATCATTATCCCCCATTCCAAGCAATTTCAATGGTTTAAGTGCTGGTCCATTTAAGATACTTCCGTCATAATTAAACCTAGACCCATGACATGGACAATCCCAGCTTTTTTCAAAACTATTGAACTTTAGTTCACATCCTAAATGTGTGCATGTTATATCCACAACAAATAATTTCCCATTTTTGTCTCTATATGCTCCATATTTATCCCCATCTATAACTACTACTTTTCCCTCTTCTTTTTGTATATCTAGCTCCATACTTCCCTTTTTAATTTTGCCTTTTATATAGTCATAAGCCATAATGGTATTTTCTTTTAAGTAGTTTAAGTTTAAATAACTTCCTGTTCTAGATGGGTCAAACAATTCTTGGTATTTTGATTTATTATTTAAAATTAAATCGGTTATAACGATACCTGCAACAGCGGATGTACTTATGCCCCACTTACAAAATCCCGTAGCAATATATATATCGGGCTCATCTTTGCTTATATGGCCTATATAAGGTATGTTGTCGGTTGTTATATAATCTTGTGTAGACCATTTATATTCTAATGTTCCTATTTTGAAGTTATTCTTTGCAAATTCTACAATATCGTTAAATATGTCATTTTCATTATCGCATTTACCAGTTTTGTGGTCAAAGCCTCCACATACTAAATAAGATTTATCTCCATCAGTATACGTTCTTACAGTTTTTGATGGCTTTTCTATATTTATAAACATGCCTTTTGCGATAGGTTTATTTAGCTTTGAAACAGTTAAATATGATCTATATGCCTGCTCTTTTGTAAAATAAAGTCCTAATTCATCATGCCATATATTTGATGATGCTATTACAACTGATTTAGCCTTAATTGTTTTATCGTTTCTTGTCTTTACAATATAAAAATCTTTATGTTTTTCAAGTCCTACTACTGGTGTATTTTCATATATTTCAACACCTTTTTCTGAAATAACTTTTGCTAG
Organism: Clostridium sp. 1001270J_160509_D11; assembly: GCF_015667935.1. Taxonomy (GTDB): domain Bacteria; phylum Bacillota; class Clostridia; order Peptostreptococcales; family Peptostreptococcaceae; genus Intestinibacter. The sequence goes on from NZ_JADPET010000051.1 coordinate 9,608, forward strand.
ACTATCCATATATTTTTTAGAATTAAATTGAGCTTGATTGTCTAATTTAAGGGCGCCTTTTATATCTAGAGGAAAGTCTTCTATACTATTTAAATATTCGTATGGTATTTGTAGTTTTTCACAGATTTTATATTCATTTTTTAGTTGATTTAAATAGTCTTCGTCTTCAGTAAATATGTAATTAGGCAAATTTTCAAAATTGCAATCTATATCGTATTTTTTTACTATATCTTTAATTAATTTAAGTCCATCTTCATTAGCTTCATAGTAAAGTCTTGCCTTTTCTTTTCCATATTTTTTGCTTATATTTTCGTAAATCAATCCATGTGATGATGTTATTTTTCCAGTATTTCTTCCAGATGAACCATATCCAACTTTATCTGACTCTATAACTATTGTTTGTTTATTTTCTTTGCTTAACATATAGGCTGTATGAAGGCCTGTAAGGCCTGCTCCTACTATTAAGTAGTCTATTTCTATATCTTTATCTAAAGTGGGATAACTTTCACCTTGATTATTTATTATCCAAAATGAATTTTCCATATTAAACACCTTTTCCTTAATTTTTTATACTATTGTATTGTTTCCAATATTAGAAAATATATTTATTAATTTTGTATAAATAAAATTTGCCACGAGTAAAACTCGTGGCATCAAGGGTTGTGTTTATATATGAGTTAATTTATATTTTATCAATTTAACCTAATTAACTAATTAACTTACTTTTTTCTTTTTTAATAATCCTAGTATTAATCCTCCAACTACTGAACCTATTACTAATGCTACAAAATACATTAGTGGATTACTTATAACTGGTAATATAAATATTCCTCCATGAGGAGCTCTAGATCCACAGCTAAATGCCATTGATAATGCACCAGCTATTGCTGAACCTACTACACAAGATGGTATTACTCTTGCTGGGTCTCCTGCTGCAAATGGTATTGCACCTTCTGTTATAAATGATAATCCCATTACATAATTTACTATACCTGATTTTCTTTCACTTTCAGTAAATCTATCTTTAAAGAATGTAGTTGCAAGTGCTATTGCTATAGGAGGTACCATACCGCCTATCATAACTGCTGCCATTATTTCAAATTGTTCAGGTCCTGCATTTGCAACTGTAAGTTGTGCAGTACCAAATACATATGCAGCTTTGTTAAATGGTCCACCCATATCAACAGCCATCATTCCAGCTAATACAGCACCTAATAATATCTTACTACTTCCACTCATTGATGATAAGAAGTTGTTAAGCCCTGTATTTATTGCACCCATTATTGGATTGACAGCCATCATAAATATCGCCATTAATAATATACCGAAGACTGGATAAAGTAATACTGGTTTTATACCTTCTAGTGATTCTGGTAATTTAGAGAATATCTTTTTAAGTAAAAGTACTATATATCCTGCTACAAAACCTGCTAATAAAGCACCTAAAAATCCTGAACTTATTGGATTAGAATTTGCAAAATCCATTACATTTGTAAAAGTATATCCATCTTTTGCGATAACTCCACCTACAAAACCTACTGCTAAACCTGGTCTATCAGCTATACTCATTGCAATATAACCTGCTAATATAGGTAACATAAATCCAAATGCTTGTTCACCTACAGTTTTAAAGAATGCTGCAATCGGAGTATTTTTACCGAAGTTAGCTGGATTTATGCTGTAATCATCTAGTAAAAATGCTATTGCTATTAATATACCTCCACCTACAACAAATGGTAACATATGAGATACGCCATTCATCAAATCTTTATAAAATTTTCTTCCTAAACTCTCTTTTTCATCTGTACTTTCTTCTGAATCATTACTTACTCCATCAGCATGATATACAGGAGCATAACCTTTTATTGCTCTATCTAATAATTCATCGGCTTTATGTATTCCATCTGCAACTTTAGTTATTATAACTTTTTTGCCATCAAATCTATTCATTTGAACTTTTTTATCAGCTGCAACAATTATGCATTTTGCATGTTCTATCTCTTCTTTTGTTAAAGCGTTTTTTACTCCACCAGAACCATTAGTTTCAACTTTTATTGTTATTCCTTTTTCTTCAGCCTTATTATTTAAGTTTTCTGCTGCCATAAATGTATGCGCTATACCTGTTGGACAAGCAGTTACGGCTAAGACCTCAGGATATTTATTATTTTCTTTAATATTTTGAGATTCGTTATGAGTTTTAACTTCTTTTGATTCTTCTGGGAACTTTTCAGTTTCTTTTTTGTCTATTAATGATAAAAATTCATCTACGCTTGTTGAATTTATTAAACTATTTTTAAATTCCTCATCCATAAGTATTGTAGATAATCTTGATAATACCTCTAAATGTGTATTATTTGCACCATCTGGAGCTGCTATCATAAAGAATAAATTAGATAAACTTCCATCAAATGCTTCATAGTCTATACCATCTTTTGTTATACCTGCTGCTAGACAAGCTTTTTTTACTGCTTTTGTCTTTGCATGAGGGATTGCTATTCCTTCGCCAACTGCAGTAGTACTCAATTCCTCACGAGCTAAAATTGCTTCTTTATACTCGGCTTTATTGTTTAAATTTCCACTTGCATCTACTAAATCTACCATTTCATCAATTACATCTGGTTTAGTTTTAGATGAAAGGTTTAACTTGATAGATTCTTTTGATAATAAATCTGTAATTCTCATAACTCCTACTCCTTTTCATAATTATTAAATAGTATTATTGCCTTTATATATTTGTATTATTTTTCTTTATAATTTTTTTGACTTTTTCAGACTATATATTATTTTATTTTTTCTATTTTTATTTCTTTTACTAGTTTATCTATAAATTCTCTAGTAGCTAAGTCAGAAGAAAATGCTGTAGCACCCCCACTTGCTGCACCTAATCTAAGAGCATCTTCGTAGTTTTGTGATTTTAAGTATCCACTTATAAAACCTGCCACCATTGAATCCCCTGCACCTACTGAATTTACAACTTCACCTTTTGCAACACTACTTATAAGTACTTGATTATCTTCTGATACTAATAAGGCTCCGTCTTTTCCCATAGATATTAATACATTTTGAGCTCCCATTTCTTTTAATTTTTCAGCATAAAAAATTATATCTTGAGTTGTATTTAACTCTACATTAAACATTTCTGCTAATTCATGATTATTTGGTTTTATTAAAAATGGTTTATATTTTAAAACATTTAAAAGTAAGTTCTTTGTCGCATCTACAACGACTTTTATATTTTTATGTTCTACTCTTTTCATTATGTCTTCATATAATTTTTCATCTAAGCACGATGGAATACTTCCGGATAATATTAAAATATCTCCATCTACTAGTTGATCTATTACTTTATAAAACTCATCTAATTCTTCTTTTTTTATATTTGGTCCCTGACCATTTATTTCAGTTTCTTCTTCACTTTTGATTTTTACATTAATTCTAGTAAAACCTTGCTCTACTTTTATAAAGTTTGATTTTAAGCCTAATTCTTTTAACGAATTTATTATATAATCTCCAGTAAATCCACTTACAAATCCTAAGGCTATATTATCATTATCCAAGTTTTTTAGTATTCTTGTCACGTTTATTCCCTTACCACCCGGATATACATGTTCTTCATTTACTCTGTTTATATGACCCTTAACTAGCTCTTTAACTTTTATAACATAGTCTATCGATGGGTTTAAAGTTACTGTATATATCATCCATAAGCCTCCTTTATATTATTAGTGCTCATTTTTATTTTTTTTATTACGTTTATTTATCTTATAACTCTATAGTAATTCAAAAATACGTTTTCAGAAAGTCAATAAATTTCTCTTAATTAAAAGAGAAATTTATCATTTTTATAAATAAATAATTTAGGGAGATAAATTATTTATTTATCTCCCTAAACATTTATTTTATATTAAATTTATAAACTAAAACATCTTCATAAATTTTTCGTAGCTTTTATTTTCACATATACCGATTACTTTTGATACTGAACCGACTTGCTTGTATATTGTTGAAAATAACTTTTCATAATCAAATATTTCATCTTTATCAATAGCTAAAATCAAAACTAATCTTACATCATCTAATGTCCAATGTATAGGATTTTTTAATATACCAACTGCAATTTTGTTTTTTAATATTTTTCCATTAGCTCCATGTGGCAGTGCAACCATATGTCCAATTTCTGTAGTAGCTATTTTTTCTCTATCAAAGAATGATTTTTTCATCTCATCATCTATAACCCCTTGATTTACAAGTTGGCTACCCATATATTCTATAACTTCTTCCTTTGTATTAAAATCTAAGTCTGTAAAAAATAAATTTCTGTCAAATAAATCTCTCGTCTCAACTTCTTTATACATCTTTCCTGTTTTCATAAACTTTTCTATTATTTTTACTTCATTGTCATTTAAAAGAGGAGAAACTGTTATAACTGGTACCCTCTCGCATTTAATATCTACTGTTGATATTATAAAGTCGACTTCCATAACATTTATGTAATCGATTAAATATGCCGGTATTATTTTAACTATTTCTATTTTTCCTTCAAATAAATATTCTAATTTATTTTTTACTAGCATCGATGTACCTATCCCAGATACACAGACGATTATTACTTTAAAGACTTTTTTCTTTTGATTATGTTCTGACCTTTCAATAGCACCACCGACATGTACTGCTATATTAGATATTTCTTCATCATCTAGTTTTAAGCCTAATTCTTCTTCTATTGTTTTCTTCGCAATTTTACCTAATTCATATGCATATGGATATTTTATTCTTATATCAATAGGTAAAACTCCATATTGATTTATTCCCAAATTCATCTTTTTATATATACTATTTATATGGTTGTAAAGACAAGTTTCAAATATTTCATCTTGGCTTAAGTCTATAGATGTTGCAATTTTTAAGTTTTTACAGAATTTCTTTATTGCTCGTATTATTTTTTCTTTATTTTTATCATCATTCATTATTAATTCTCTTTGAATTATATAATCTTTTATATATGCTTGTATAAATTCACTTTCATCTTGATTACTTCTACTTAGCTTTATAAAGATAATACTGCATAAATTTTTAAATTCTGTATCACTAAGCACTAAATGTTCTCTCCCCAACATATTCAAAATAATATTTTTTAAGTTGAATATATTATTTGATACTTTTTCACTTAAAAAGTCTTTTAGATTAAGTTCATTGTCTTTTTTTGAACATATATCTAATATAAAACTCGTTATATCATCTTCACTCGCTTGTATTGCTATACCTTGCTTGTGTTTTGATACAACAGATATATTGTACTTTTTCAAAATAGATTTTACTTCTTTTAAGTCATTTTTTACTGTAGAGACGCTTATATACATAGAGTCAGCTAATTCCTCTAATTTCACAGTATTTTCTGGCTTAGTCGTCAAGTTTATCAAATTTTTTATAATATAATCAATCCTATCTACATTCCCTAAATACTGACTAGGAATAGCAATATCGTCAAATGAGCCTTCTATTTTATAACCTATTCCTCGGATTGATATGATTTTCCCATCTTTGCCATTTTTATTGATGTCTTTTATTTCACTTTGTATAGTCTTTGTAGAACATCCAATTTCTTCACTAAGAGCTAAACTACTGACAGGATCATGAGAATTTTTTAATATTTCAATTATATTTAAGGCTCTTACACTATAGATAATCAAAATCTCCCCCTTAAAAACTCTGTTTATTTTCCTATTACATTCCCTTTAAACTTTATATTATTTATTTTTTAAATTAGCAAGAGCAGCAAAAGGATTGTTGAATGCTTCTTGCTCTTTATTTTGATTTTTTAGATACTTATTTATATCTTTTTTAGATGCTTTTCCTTTTTCTTCGGCTTTTCTTTTATTAAATGAAGATAATTTTTCTCTATGTCCACAGCTACATGTAAATATTTTTCCTTCACCTTGGCCTTTTAGTTCAAGCCTTTTGTGGCAATTTGGACATCTTGCGTTTGTAGTTTGTGAAATTAATTTTCTAGTATTACATTCTCTATCTTCACAAACTAGCATCTTACCTCTTTTTCCATTGACTTCTAGCATGAATTTTCCACACTCTGGGCATTTATTTCTTGTTATGTTGTCATGTTTGAATTTATTTTCACTATTTTTTATTTCTTTTACGATAGTTTTTGAGTAATTTTTCATTTCATTTAAAAACTCATTTTTCTTGCTCTTACCTTTTGAAATATCATTTAAAGTTTTTTCCCATTTAGCAGTTAACTCTGGACTTTTTAAATCCTTAGGTGCTAAATCTAAAAGTTGTCTTCCTTTTGATGTTATATGAATTTCTTTATTTTTCATCTCAACAAAGAAAGAATTAAATAATTTTTCAATTATATCTGCTCTTGTTGCAACAGTTCCTAAATTATGTTTTTCCATTTCTGTAAGTAAAGTAGCTTCATTTAAATATGAAGGCGGATTAGTTTTTTTGTTTTCTATTTTTACACTTTCCACTTTTAATACTTCATCTACATTTATATCAATTATACCGTCATATGTTTCATTGTCATCTACAGTATAATTTTCTCTCCAACCTAATTTTATAATTTTATTGCCTTTTGCTGTAAATGTTTCGCCTTCACAACTTCCTTTTATAGTTGTTTGCTCATATTCAAAAGGTGGACATAATACACTTAAAAATCTCTTAACTACTAAATCATATATTTTTCTCTCTTTATCAGATAAATCCCCTAAAAACACTCTTTCTTCTGTAGGTATTATCGCGTGGTGATCTGTAACTTTTGAATTGTCTACAAAAGATTTATTAGGTTTTATTTTTGTTTTTAGTAGTTTCATAGATACTTTTGAATATTCACTAGTATTTACAGCTTTTATTCTATCTTTTAATGTGTCTACTATATCGTCAGTTAAATATCTTGAATCTGTTCTTGGATATGTAAGAACTTTATGATGTTCGTATAATCTTTGCATTATAGATAAAGTCTCTTTTGCTGAATATCCAAACATTTTATTTGCATCTCTTTGTAATTCTGTTAAATCATAAAGTGATGGAGCGTATTTTTTCTTGTTCGACTTTTTGACATCTACTATTTTTAAATCCTTGTTTAATACTTTTTTCTTTATGTTTTCAATTTTTTCTTTATTGAAAGTCGAAGTAGAATTATTTTTATCATGCCAAGATAACTTTAAATAGTTTCCACCTTTTTCAGTTAAAATATCTAAAGTATAGTAGTCTTTTGGCTTGAAGTTTCTTATTTCGTCTTCTCTTTTTAATATCATAGCTAAAGTCGGAGTTTGGACTCTACCACATGATAAACTAGCATTATACTTTGTTGTAAGCGCTCTAGTTGCGTTTATACCGACTATCCAATCTGCTTCTGCTCTAGCTATTGCAGAATAATATAGATTGTTGTATTCTTTTGCATCTTTAAGTTTAGTAAAGCCTTCTTTTATAGCTTTATCTGTACTTGAAGATATCCAAAGACGTTTAATAGGCTTTTTAATATGTGCTTTTTCTATTATCCATCTAGCTACTAATTCGCCTTCACGACCAGCATCTGTAGCTATTACAACTTCACTTACATCATTTCTATTTAATTGTGCTTTTACTGTATTAAATTGTTTTGCACTCTTTTTTATTACTACAGTTTTCAAATCTTTTGGAAGTATTGGTAAATCACTCATATCCCAAGATTTATATTTTTTATCATAAGTTTCTGGATCTGCTAATGTAACTAAGTGACCTAATGCCCATGTCACTATATATTTATTACCTTCTATATATCCATTCTTTTCATTTTTACAACCTAAAACCCTGGCAATATCTCTTCCAACTGATGGTTTTTCGGCTAAAACTAATATTTTTGCCATATTGTGTCCTTTCTACAAAGTTTGCAATTATATATTTTTATATAAAACTTTTATTT
>NZ_JADPET010000052.1 GCF_015667935.1 Clostridium sp. 1001270J_160509_D11
TATTAAATAAAGTTTATTTTATTGTAAAAAAAAATATAATTTGGCTTATAATAGTAGATAGGGCAACAATATTGACAAATTAAAGCACTTTTGTTATCCTAATCGTATTAACGAAGTACTTTAAAGCCTTTCGTGTAAGCGAGAGGCTTTAATATTATTAAATAAAATAAATAATTTTCATAATATATTAGAAAATATTACAGGAGGTATTATTATGAATTTTCAAGAAATGATACTTGCTTTACAAAGCTATTGGGCTAAGCAAGGATGTATCATGATGCAACCTTATGATGTTGAAAAAGGTGCAGGAACTATGAATCCTAACACACTTTTACGTTCTTTAGGACCAGAACCATGGAGCGTGTGTTATGTTGAGCCATGTAGAAGACCTGCAGACGGTAGATATGGTGAAAATCCAAACAGATTATATCAACATCACCAATTCCAAGTTATATTAAAACCATCACCAGATGATATACAAGATTTATATTTAAAAAGTTTAGAAGCTATAGGAATAAATCCATTAGAACACGATATAAGATTCGTTGAAGATAACTGGGAATCAACAACTGTTGGTGCTTGGGGACTTGGATGGGAAGTTTGGCTAGATGGTATGGAAGTTACTCAGTTCACTTATTTCCAACAAGTTGGTGGTATAGAATGTGAATTAGAAACTGGTGAAATTACATATGGTTTAGAAAGACTTGCTATGTATATACAAGATGTAGATAGCGTATACGATTTAAAATGGAATGACAAAATAACTTACGGCGATGTATTCAAAAAACAAGAATTTGAAAACACAATGTATGCATTTGAAGAATGTGATTCAGAAATGTTATTCAATTTATTTGATATATATGAAAAAGAAGCATTAAGAATATTAGATAAAGGATTAGTTATACCAGCGTATGATTATGTTTTAAAATGTTCACATGCATTTAATACATTAGATGCAAATGGAGCTATAGGGGTAAGTCAAAGAGCTTCATTTATAGGAAGAGTTAGAGATATGGCAAAAGCTGTTTCACAACTTTATGTTGATCAAAGAAAAGAAATGGGATACCCTCTTATAAAGGAAGGTGAAAAATAATGAAAAATTACTTTTTACTAGAAGTTGGTGTAGAAGAATTACCATCAAGATTTGTTGAATCTACATTAACACAAATAAAAGAAAACTTAGAAAAATCATTAAAAGAAAATAGAGTTGAATTTGAAAATATAGAGAAATATGGAACTCCAAGAAGACTTACTTTTGTTATAAACAATATATGTGACAAACAAAGCGATCTTGAAGAAGAATTAAAAGGACCATCTAAAAAGATATCAGTAGATGCTGATGGAAACTTTACAAAACCTGCTTTAGGATTTATGAAAAGTAAAGGATTAGACGAAGCTAACGTATACTTCAAGCAAGTTGGAAAAGATGAATACTTATTCGGTACTTTAAAACAAGAAGGACAAGCGACTTCTGAAGTTTTAAAAGAAATAGTTCCAGCTGCTATAAAAGGTGTTACATTCCCAAAAGCTATGCGTTGGGGTGGAAAAAATATGAGATTTGCTAGACCAATAAGATGGATGGTTGCTTTATTAAATGATGAAGTATTACCAATAAACTTAGAAGGAATAGTAGCATCTAATATAACTAGAGGCCACAGATTCTTAGGAAGAAACCAAATAGAAGTTTTCTCAATAGAAGACTACTTCAAACAATTAAGTAAAAACTCTGTAGTTTTAGACCAAAATGTAAGAAAAGAAGCTATAAAAGCACAAGCTGAAGAAGTAGCAAAATCTTTAGGTGGAGAAGTTGAGATAGAAGACGATTTATTAGAAGAAATAACTTATTTAGTAGAATATCCAACTGCATTTTATGGAGAGTTCAACGCAGATTATGTAAAACTTCCAAAAGAAGTTGTAACAACTCCTATGAAAGAGCACCAAAGATATTTCCCTGTTTCTAAAGACGGTAAATTATTACCATACTTTATAGCTGTTAGAAATGGTGACAAAAACGGAATAGAAACAGTTAAAGCAGGTAACGAAAAAGTTTTAGAAGCTAGACTTGCAGATGCTTTATTCTTCTATGATGAAGATATCAAAAAGCCTCTTGAATCATTTGTAGAAAACTTAAAAACTGTTGTATTCCAAGCTAAATTAGGAACAGTATATGACAAAACTTTAAGAATAGAAAAATTAGCATCAGATATAATCAATAATCTTGATGAAAAAGAAGCATTAAATGACACTTTAAGAGCAGCTAAATTATGTAAAGCAGACTTAGTAACTAATATGGTATTCGAGTTTACTGAACTTCAAGGTGTAATGGGACGTGAATATGCTAAAGTTAGTGGTGAAAATGACGATGTAGCACAAGCTATATTTGAACACTACTTACCAAGATTTGCTGGAGATATACTTCCACAAACTAAAGCTGGTATAGCATTATCTATAGCTGATAAATTAGATTCTATAGCAGGATTCTTTGCAATAGGAATAAAACCATCAGGTTCTCAAGACCCTTATGCTTTAAGACGTCAAGCTTTAGGTATATTAAGTATATTATTAGACCAAAAACTAGACATAAACTTAGAACAATTAATAAGTGATGCTCTTGATAACTACAGTCACTTAGCTTTCGATAAAGCTGAAGTTACTTCTCAAATAATGGACTTCTTCATAGAAAGAATCAAAAACTTATTTAAAGATTTAGGTATAAGATATGATGTAATAGATGCAGTATTAAGCTCTAACTTAAACAGTATATCTGATATACATACAAGAGCAGTTGAATTAAATAACTGGCTTCAAAAAGAAGAATTAGTTGAAATGTTAACTGCATTTAACAGAGTTTCTACTTTAGCTCAAAAAGCTGAATCTGATAGAGTTGAAGAATCTCTATTAAAAGAAGATGCAGAAATTAAATTAAATGCTGGATTTAAAGAAATAAAAGCACAAGTTGAAGGATTCTTAGCTAATAAAGAATACAACAAAGCTTTAGATGCTTTTGCTTCAATAAAACCACTTGTAGATAATCTATTCGACAATGTAATGATAATGGACAAAGACGAAGCTGTTAAAGAAAATAGATTAGGATTATTAAAACAAATATACGATACAATGTTAACTATATGTGATTTATCTAAAATAGTTTATAAATAAAGATAATACTTATAAAACACTGTATATGTAATTATTAAATATAACCTTAAAAATAAAATAGGCATATAGGCAAACTTTTATTAAACATGAGTAAACCTATATGCTTGTTTTTTTTCGGAAATGAGTAATAATAATTATCAACAAAAATAAACATTTATCTACTATAAATGAAAATAAATTCTCTTTTTATATAAAAAAATTGATTTAGTATGTATTTAATTAATATATATATTCCAAAATATATATTATATAGTATAATGAAATAATAAGATATATAAGTGTGTGTAAATTTTATCTAAAAGTATACAACATAAATGTAGAAATAATTAGAAAAATAAAAAAGTAAATTAATTATGTTTAATAATTATCATAAATAACATATAGCATTTATATAAAATATGGAAAATAGGACACACTAAATAAAAAAAGTGTTTACAGAATAGCAAATAGAGTTCTATAATATACTATATAGGAAAAAGATGGCAAAAAGTATAGCGTATTGAAAGAAGGTGATTATAATTCAACTTAATCAAAGACAACAAAAAATAATAGAAATAGTAAAAGAAAATCAACCTATAACGAGTGAAAATATAGCATCAATGTTAAACGTTACTAGGGCGACACTAAGATCAGACTTAGCTATTTTAACAATGACAGGAATATTAGATGCAAGACCAAAAGTTGGATATTTTTATACAGGTGTCAGCCAAATTAATTTATTAGGAAATGACATAAAAGAAAAAAAAGTTGAAGATATGATGGGAATGCCTGTAGTAGTAAAAAAAGATGTAAGTTTATACGATGTAATAGTAGAGATGTTTTTATCTGATGTAGGAAGTATATTTATTATAGATGACCAAGAAAATTTATGTGGAGTAGTTTCACGTAAAGATTTATTAAAAGCAACAATTGGGGGTCTTGATATCAATAAAATGCCAATAGGAATGGTTATGACTAGAACGCCTAATGTTGTGACAGTTGAAAGAGAAGACAGTATAGTATTAGCAGCTAGAAAAATTATTGAACATGAAATAGATTCTATACCAGTTGTAGATACTGATAAAGATAACCACACAATGAAGGTAATAGGCAGAATCTCAAAGACAAATATAACAAAACTATTCTTAGAGATTGCTGGAGAATAAGGAGGATTACCCGATGGATAATTTACTAATTTATGCAGTTTCAGATTCAATAGGAGAAACAGCACAACAAGTTTCTAGAGCTGCAATATCACAATTTGGATTATCGGAAGATGAATATGATATAAGAAGACATCCATTTGTGAATACTGAAGAAGTTTTAATGGAATTATTAGAAAGCGCAAAAAGATGCAATGCAATGTTTGTTTATACATTAGTTAATCCTAAGTTAGCAAAAATGGCAAGTGACTACTGTGAGGCAAATGGTATCTTAAAAATAGATTTATTAACAGATATCTTGAGAATATTATCTGAAAAAACTGGTAAGGCACCAAAAGGGGAAGCGGGCATTATCAGAAAAATGGACGAGAGTTACTTCAGAAGAATTGCAGCTATAGAATTCGCTGTTAAGTATGATGATGGTAAAGAACCAAACAAAGGTATATTAGAAGCTGAATTAGTTTTAATAGGTATATCAAGAACTTCAAAAACACCGCTGAGTATGTACTTAGCAAATAGAAACATAAAAGTAGCTAATGTGCCTTTAGTTCCAGAAATACCGATACCAAAAGAAGTATACGAAATAGATCCAAGAAAAATAATAGGTCTTACTAATTCACCAGAAGTGCTTAATCAAGTTAGAACAACAAGATTAAAAGCTCTTGGACTATCTAGTAGTGCAAATTATGCTAAGTTTGACAGAATACTAGAAGAACTTGATTATGCAGAAAAAGTAATGAAAAAAATAGGTTGTCCAGTTATAAATGTATCTGATAAGGCAATCGAAGAAACAGCAAGTGATATTTTAGATATAATGAAAGAAAAAGGGATACATAAAAAAACACATAAAGACGCATAGAGATCATTAGTATTGTTTAAATAGCCGATTTTAATAGCATTTTTAAAATTGACTTTAATATAAAAATTTTTCTAAAGAAAATAATAGAAGTTATTGGAGGAAAAGAAAATGGAAACTAAATATGTTTACAGTTTCAACGAAGGAAATAAAGACATGAAATCTTTATTAGGAGGAAAAGGAGCTAATTTAGCTGAAATGACTAAGATAGGATTACCTGTGCCTCCAGGATTTACAATTTCAACAGAAGCATGTAATGACTACTATGTTAGCAATAAAACTATAAAACCAGAAATAATAGAACAAATAGAATCAAAATTAGCGCAATTAGAATCAGAATTAGGTAAAGAATTAGGTTCAACAGAAAATCCTTTATTAGTATCTGTTCGTTCAGGTGCAGTTATATCAATGCCAGGTATGATGGATACAATATTAAACTTAGGTTTAAATGATAATACTGTTGTAGGTCTTGCTAAAGCTACTGAAAATGAAAGATTTGCATACGATAGTTATAGAAGATTTATACAAATGTTTTCTGATGTTGCTATGGAAGTGCCTAAATATAAATTTGAAAGCGTATTAGACAGATATAAAGAAACAAATGGATTTAAATTTGATACAGAATTAACTACAGACCATTTAAAAGCAATAGTTGAAGAATTTAAAGCTATATACAAAAAAGAGGTAAAAGAAGACTTCCCACAAGAACCTAAAAAACAATTAATGTTAGCTGTTGAGGCAGTATTTAGATCTTGGAACAACCCTCGTGCAATAGTATATAGAAAATTAAATGATATACCTAATAATTTAGGAACAGCAGTAAACGTACAATCAATGGTATTTGGTAATATGGGTGACAATAGTGGTACAGGTGTTGCATTTACAAGAGACCCTGCTACAGGAGAAAATAAATTATTAGGTGAATACTTAATAAATGCTCAAGGTGAAGATGTTGTTGCGGGTATAAGAACACCACAAAAAATAGCAACACTAGAAAATATAATGCCAGATATATATAAACAATTTGTAGAAACTGCAGACAAATTAGAAAAACATTACAGAGATATGCAAGATATCGAGTTTACTATAGAAAGAGGAAAACTGTTCTTATTACAAACTAGAAATGGTAAGAGAACAGCAAAATCAGCTATAAATGTAGCTGTTGATTTAGTACAAGAAGGTTTAATCACAAAAGAAGAAGCAATAATGAGAATTGAACCTAACCAATTAGATCAATTACTACATCCAAAATTTGAAGATAAATCTTTAAAAGAAGCTGAAGTTTTAGCAAAAGGTCTTCCTGCATCTCCAGGAGCTGCTAGCGGTAAAATATACTTCAGTGCTGAAGATGTAGTTGAAGCATCAAAAGACGGTACAGAAACAATACTTGTTAGACAAGAAACTTCTCCAGAAGATATCGAAGGTATGGTAAGTGCTCAAGGTATACTTACTGCAAGAGGTGGTATGACTTCACATGCTGCAGTTGTTGCCAGAGGTATGGGTAAATGCTGTGTAGCTGGTTGTGGAGAAATAAAAGTAAGCGAAGTTGCAAAAACTTTAGAAGTTGGCGATTTAGTGCTTAAAGAAGGAGATTATATATCTTTAGACGGATCTACTGGTGTAGTTTATTTAGGAAATGTAAACAAAGCTACAGCAGATATGACTGGTAACTTTGAAAAATTAATGAGTTGGGTCGATGAAATAAGACAAATGCAAGTTAGAACTAATGCAGACAATCCAAGAGATGCAAAAGCTGCTGTTGAGTTTGGAGCAGAAGGTATAGGACTTTGTAGAACTGAGCATATGTTCTTCGACGAAGAAAGAATACCTGCAGTTAGAAAAATGATTTTATCAAATACTGTAGAAGAAAGAGTTAAAGCATTAGAAACATTACTTCCAATGCAACAAAAAGACTTTGAAGATATTTATAGAGTTATGGGTGAGCGTCCAGTTAATATAAGACTATTAGACCCACCACTACATGAATTCTTACCACAAGACGACGAAACTATAGAAGAACTAGCTAAAGATATGGGAATACAACCTATAGCAATTAAGAAAAGATGTGAAGAATTAGCAGAGTTCAACCCAATGTTAGGTCACAGAGGTTGTAGACTTGCTGTAACATATCCAGAAATAGCTGTAATGCAAACTAAAGCAATAATAAATGCAGCTATAGCAGTAAATAAAGAAGGTTTAAACGTTGAACCAGAAATAATGATACCTCTTGTTGGTGCTATAAACGAATTTAAAACAGTTAAACAAATAATAGTTGATACAGCAGAAGAAATTATAAAAGAAGCTGGTGTAGAACTTAAATACACTGTTGGTACAATGATAGAAATACCTAGAGCTTGCTTGATAGCTGATGAAATAGCAAAAGAAGCAGATTTCTTCAGTTTCGGTACAAATGACTTAACTCAAATGACATTTGGATACTCAAGAGATGATGCAGGTAAATTCTTAGGTGAATATGTTGATAGAGAAATACTTGAAAAAGATCCATTCCAAGTATTAGACCAAGATGGTGTTGGTAAATTAGTTCAAATGGCTGCAAAATTAGCAAGAGGAGAAAAAGGTGACAATATCAAATTAGGTATATGTGGAGAACATGGTGGAGAACCATCTTCAGTAGAATTCTGTTACAATACAGGACTTAACTATGTATCTTGCTCACCATATAGAGTTCCAATAGCTAGACTTGCTGCTGCAAGAGCGACTATAAAAAATCCTAGAAAATAATTATTAGTAAATAATTTAAAAAAAGCTATCTCAATATGAGGTAGCTTTTTTAATTTTCAACCTATTTAACTTAAGCAACGGAATCTTCGATGCGTTGGCGACATGAGTGAAGCGAATTTTTTAATTCTTATGAAATTTTAAATTTTACAAGAAAGATTTGCTTATTTTTAAAAAGAGTTGAGATTTTATATGAATTTAGGTAAAATAATTTATAATTTTAAATACATACGAAGATTTTAGGAGGAAAAAATATGAAGTACCTTACAAAAGAATGGTATTACGGAAATAAAGATATTTGTTTAGACTTAGATGTTGATTCAAATGCAGAACAATTATCAGAGGATTATTATAAAAAACTTTATAATGAAAAATTAAATGAATTTTTAGAAGCTGAAAAGGAAGCATCAGAAATAGAATATGAACCGGAAACTTGGGAAGATATACAACTTATGGACGATGAAGGTAATATAGTAAATGCTAGAGATATAATGTCTGATGAAGAATTTGAACAATTAAGACAAGAGCTTTTACAAAATGAACAAGATAGTGCAGAATATGAAGTAGAAGAATATGATGAAGAGAAACTTACAAAAGATTTCTTAGAAATGCATCAAGGTGAAATAGAAGACTTAAAAACTTCTTTAGCAAAAGAAATACTAGATGAAGTAGCGGATATAAGAGTACTAGCACTTGGACTTTCAACGCAAAATGTTAAGGATTTAGTAGAAAAATACAGTCAAGAATGTGAAAAAAGATTTGAAAAAGCATTCAATGAATATAATAAACACTGGTATAGTATAAGTGATAAAGTGCCAGCTAATATAAAAGAAAATTATAATTTCCACGATTGTAGAATTTTAGATATAAAAAAAGAAGGAAATGATATAGTATTTGAATTAGATAATAGCGGTGGATTTACAAATATAAATAAAATAATATATAAAGATGCAGAGATATTAGAAAATAACTTTGTTGAAGGTTGTTATTGGGTTTATGATGAAATGTATTTATGCGACAAAGGATATGAGTTTCATATAGCTGTTGATGGTGAAAATGGATATAATTATATCACGCTTACAGCAAGCGATGTAACATTTGAATAGATGATTAAAAATAAAATGTCAGTTTTATAATAATTAAGATATTATAAAAAATGGCATTTTATTAATTTTTCGTAAGTGTGGCGAAATTAGTCGATTATAATTTATAATTGTATTAGGAGATAAAATATTAAAAAGATTTATATTAATATAAAAATATTTAAAAATATAAACGAAACAGTAAATAAAAAGGAGTTAAAAAATGAAAGATATATATTTTGATAATTCAAGTACATCTTTCCCAAAGGCGCCAAATGTAGGACGAGCTATGGGAGAATTTATAGAAAATGGTGCTTTTAATATAAATAGAGGAAGTTATGAAGGTGCTTATGAGGCAGGTAGCGCTGTTTTAGATACAAGAGAAATGTTAAAAGATTTATTTAACGCTCCTGATTCAAAAAATGTAGTTTTTACACCTAGTGTAACTTACTCATTAAATTACTTCATCAAAGGATTTTTAAAGCCAAATGATCACGTTCTTGTAACAAGTGTCGAACATAATGCAGTTATGAGACCACTTGTTCAAATGAAGGAATTAGGATTAGAATTTGATGTTGTACCTTGTGACGAAGAAGGAAGTATAACTGCTGATGACTTTAGAAAATATATAAAAGAAAATACAAAAGCTATCATAACAACACATGCATCAAACGTATGTGGAACAATAATACCAATAGAAGAAATAGGGGCTCTATGCAAAGAAAAAGGATTAGTTTATGCTGTCGATACTGCCCAAACTGCTGGTATATTAAATATAGACATGCAAAAAGCTAATATAGATTTTCTTGCATTTACTGGGCACAAAGGTCTATTAGGACCTCAAGGTATTGGTGGATTTATATCAAGTGATAAATTAGAAGGATTAATCTATCCAATTATAAGTGGTGGGACAGGAAGTTTATCAGATTCAGAAGAAATGCCAGATTTCCTACCAGATAGATTTGAAAGTGGGACTTTAAATTTACCTGGAATAATAGGATTACACCAAGCTTTAGTTTATTTAAAAGAAGCTGGAATAGATAATATGAGAAATGAAAAAATGGAAATAACTAAATACTTCTTAGATAAAGTTAAAGAAATAGAAGGTGCAAAAGTTGCTGGTAAAAAGACTGTAGAAGGTAGACTTGGAGTTGTATCAATCGATTTTGAAGGATTTGATAATAGTATAGTTTCATTCTACTTAAGTAGTAAGTATAAAATAATGACTAGAGTAGGAATGCATTGTGCGCCAAGAGCACATCAAACATTAAATACATTCCCTCAAGGAACTGTTAGATTCTCATTTAGTCATTTTAATACAGAAGAAGAAGTAGATATATGTATTGATGCTATAAAAACTATTTTAGATGATTTAAGACAAGGGGAAGATATTATTTAGATTATATTAAAATTAAATAAAAATTTAAGTTATGCTTGTTTTAAAATACATTATTTATTGTATTATAAGACAAGCATATTTTTTATAAATTCTACTTATGTGAAATTTTATTAAAAACTTTTAAATAATAACTTGACTTGGAGTTAACTTTAAGTGATAAGTTATTATTAGAGAAAAGATAATTGATAAAAAATTTAAAAGTAAAAATAATAATTCAAAATTTAGATGTGATTTGGAAGTAAAATGGGGTATTAAATGGAGGAAATATATGAATAAACTTTATTTAGAATGTTATAGTGGAATCAGTGGGGATATGACAGTAGGGGCATTATTAGATTTAGGTGCAGATAAAAAGGTTTTAGAATATGCACTAAATAGTTTATCTATAGATGGATTTAAAATAAAAATAAGTAGGGTTTTAAAAAGTGGCTTAGATGTATGTGACTTTGATGTGATATTAGACAAAGATAACCATGATCATGATATGAATTATCTTCATGGCCACACTGATTCTAATGATGAACAAAATAAAGCTGATAGTCATGATGAACATCAACATAGTCATAGCCATGAACATACAAATTTAAAACAAATTTTGCATATAATAGACCATGCAAAAATGACAGAAAATGCTAAAAAAATAGCAAATAATATATTTGAAATACTTGCAAAAGCTGAAGCTAAAGCTCATGGTGTTTCAATAGAAGATGTGCATTTTCACGAAGTAGGAGCAGTTGACTCTATAGTGGATATAGTATCAGTAGCAGTTTGTATTGATAATTTAAATATAAAAGAAGTAATAGTATCTCCATTATATGAGGGAACTGGGTTTATAAGATGTCAACATGGTATTATACCGGTTCCAGTGCCGGCTGTTTGTGAAATTGCAAAAGATAACGATATAGATTTAAAGATAACAAATTGCGAAGGCGAACTTGTTACGCCTACAGGTGCTGCTATAGTAGCAGCAATAAAGACAAGTAAAAAATTGCCGGATAAATTTAAAATAGAAAAAATAGGTATAGGTGCTGGAAAAAGAGAATACGAAAAAGCAGGAATCTTAAGGGCTATGATAATAAAAGATAATTCAAACAAAAATCACAATATATACAAATTAGAAAGCAATATAGATGATTGTAGCGGGGAAGCTCTAGGTTATATAGTTGAAAAATTATTAAACCAAGGTGCAAAAGACGTTCATTTTATACCTGTTTTTATGAAGAAAAACCGTCAGCTTACCACTTAAATGTAATTTGTAGAGAAGAAGATGTTGAAAAATTTGGGCAAATTATATTTGAAGAGACGACAACTATAGGTATACGCAAACAAAAGATGGAAATGACTATGCTAAAGACAGAGATTAAAAATATAGATACACCTTTAGGCAAAGTTCAAATAAAACTATGTGATTTAAAAGATGAAAAGCGTATTTATCCAGAATATAATAGCATAGTTAAAATATGCAAAAAAACTGGTAAATCGTATCAAGAAATTTATCAGTTTATAATGGATGAAGCATATAAAATGGGACAAGAAGTATAAAAATTGTATTGATTATATTGTAAAATATAGTTAAATAGAATAATACAAAGAAAGGAGAAATCACCATGAAAATAGCCGAATTAAGTAAACTACTAGACATTTCAGCTGATACACTTAGATATTATGAACGTATAGGATTAATACCTAAAATACATCGTGACAAAAGTGGAAACAGAGATTATACAGAATTAAACTGCAAATGGATAAAATTCATAAAATGTATGAGAAATGCGGGGATGCCTATAGAAATACTTATAGAATATGTAACTCTTTTACAAGAAGGAGAACATACTGCTGGAGTTCGTAAAGAATTGCTTTTAGAACAAAGAGAGCATCTTCAAGATAAAATTGACGAATTACAACAAATGTTATCATATTTAAATGGAAAAATTGATAAATATGATGAAGTTATTATGAAAAAAGAAAAAGAATTAAGAAATGAATATTAATATAAAAAAATCTCCAAACATTTAAAATGCTTGGAGATTTTTCTATCTTTTGATAAACCAACTGAAATATCCGTTTTGATTTTTTTGATATGTAAGTATTGCATCAAATTTATTTCCGTTTTTATCGGTAAGTGATTTTACTTTTGCTTCACCTTTTTTAAGAATTGATTTAACCATTGTTTTATTAGGTTTTTTCTTATATAAAGCTAAGTATTTATCGTCTTTAAATATACCGTATTTACAAGTTTGATAATTTGTACATAAAAATCCTTTGTCAGTTTCAACTACATCTGAGCCACATACAGGACATTTTCCAAGTGATGTGTTATCAGTTTTGGAACTAGATTTTTTAGATGAAGCTTTGGCGGCTTTGGTAGCTTTTGCTTCTAATTGTGATTTTGACAAAGCTTTTTTAGTTTTAGGATCGTAAACATAAGCATCTGTATTTATTTTTTTAGGAGCATCATATTTTATTAGATTTACATTTTTAACTATGAAATTCATTATATTAAGAAGATATTCTTTACGAGAGAATTGTCCCTTTTGAATATCACTTAAACTTTTTTCTAGCTTACCTGTATAATCGACGTCAAATAAGTCTTTTACAGGGAAGATTTCAACTAAATTAATTCCTAAATCAGTTATATAATATGATTTACCTTTTTTATTAACATATCCAACTTGGGCTATTTTTTTAAGAACATCACCACGAGTTGCCGATGTACCTATAGAGTATCCAGCTAAAACTAAATCTTCATCATCGACATTTTTACCGCAATTTTTCATTGCTTTAAGTAAAGTATCTTCAGTATAAGATTTAGGAGGTGTAGTTTGTTTCTTAAGGGGTAAAATTTCTAAAACTTCTACATTTTCGCCTTTTTCCATGGAAGGAAGAAGGTCGTTTTTCTGTTCTTTATTATATACTTCTAAATAACCTTTAACTTTTAATACCTTACCTTTAGTTAAGAAAACACTATCGTCGACATCTGTTTTTATTTCAGTATTTTCATATTCAGCAGGTGGCATAAAGTTTGCAATAAATCTATCTTTGATAGCTTGATATACTATTTGTTCATCAGGAGTCAATGAGTTAGGCACGATATATGTAGGTATAATCGCACTGTGGCTATCGACTTTTGATGAATCAAAAACTCTCTTAGTTTTTGCAAATTTGATTTTATCTTCATAAGGAAGATTTTGTTTTAATCTATTTAATGTTTGGCTAGCTTTATCAGTTAAACTTTCTTCTAAGTATACAGAATCAGTTCTAGGATATGTTATATATCCACCTTTACCTTTCCCTTCATAAAGAGATTGACAAACGCTTAAAACCTTATCTGATGTGAAATGAGAGTATTTAGAAGTAATATGACCTTGAAGTGAAGTCAAACTGAATAATTTTGGAGCATATTCTTTAGATTTAGTTACTTTTTTAGATGATATAACTCCATTTTTAGAAGTAATGCTATCAATAACAGCCATAGCTTCTTCTTCAGTATCAAATTTTGTTTCTTTACCTTTTATTAATTTACCTTTATATGTACCATTTGCGCATTTAAAATTACCTTCAATTTCAAAATATGTCTTAGGAACGAAGTTTTTAATCTCCATATCTCTATCATAGACAAGTTTAACAGTAGGCAAGATAACACGCCCGATATTTAAAAGTTTTCCATTTCCATATTTTAATGTTGCAACTGATGTAAAATTAATACCTATAAGCCAGTCTGTAATAAGACGAGTATATCCAGCTGCTTGAAGATTTCTCATATCTTCTTCGTCTTTTAAATTCTCAAGTCCTCTAGTTATATCTTGTGGTGTCCATTCATTTACTAGAATTCTCTTAACAGGTTTTTTATTTTTAGCAAGTAAGAATATTAAAAATGCGATAAGTTCTCCTTCGCGGTCATTATCTGTTGCATTTATTACATATTCTACATCCTCTCTATTTAAAAGTTCTTTTATTATGTTGAATTGTTTTTGTTTTGAATCATCTACTTTGAATTTGAATTTATCTGCTGGTATAAATGGGAAATTATCCATTTTCCAAGAACCAGAGTACTTTTCTTTGTCATAATCTTTCATATCATACAAAGAAACTAGATGACCAAATGCATATGTTACAATATATCCATTTCCTTCAAAATAGCCATCTCTTCTAGTCTTAGCTCCTAAGAAAGAAGCGATAGTTTTTGCGACAGATGGTTTTTCTGCAAGTATTACTTTCATAAGGAACCTCCTTTTTAAATACTCTTTATGTTATCACAAAAAAGAATTAAATTTCAAGATAAGGGGTTTAAATTTATATTGTCAAGTTAAGTTTTATATAGGCACTTAATTTATAGCTTGAAGTAAAAAAAGAATTTATTTATAATATTATTTAGTCAAAATAAAAGGAGAGATAATAATGAAAGAAATTAAAATAAAATATCTTAATGATGAAATAACTAGATTAGAATACATAGATGGAAAATCTGACTGGATAGATTTAAGATCAGCAGAAGAAGTTGAATTAAAAGCTGGTGAATTTAAATTAATCCACTTAGGTGTAGCAATGCAATTACCAGAAGGATATGAAGCTCATATAGTACCAAGAAGTAGTACTTTCAAAAAATGGGGTATAATCCAAACTAACCACTGTGGTATAGTAGATAATACTTATTGTGGACCAAATGACTGGTGGTGTATGCCAGTGTTTGCACTTAGAGACACTAAAATAGAAGTTAACGATAGAATATGCCAATTCAGAATACAAAAAAATCAACCAACTTTAGTTTTCAATGAAGTTGAAGAAATGGAAGCTGACAACAGAGGCGGATTCGGAAGTACAGGTACAAAATAATTTTATATATAAATAAAGGGTTGTTATATGGGATTTTCATATAGCAGCCCTTTTAATATTTTTCTTAAAATAATCTTTTTATAACAAATAAAATCAGTTGTATTAATAAAAGTAATATTCCTACAAGAAAGAAAAAACACTCAATAGGAACTAAAAAGAATGGTTCGTCTAAAGTACCATCAGATAAAACTCTAGATCCAATTATGTTATAAGTAATTGCACACCCAAATGAAATTAAAAAAGGTAATAATATTACACATTTTTTCATAATTTAATTCTCCTTATAAGTATTAAATATTTAATTTATATTTTGAATTAATTGCATTTTTTTATATAATATCAGGATGAATATCAAAAAACAATATTTGATTATTGAAAAACAATAAAAATATATTGATTATCATTAAGTGATAGAGCGCATCTATCTTTGATGCTTATTATAATTAAGTAAAATAATCTATCAAAGATGGGAACTTAATATAAAAAAATAGGTAACTAAAGAAAAAATATACATGGTAATTAAAGTTATTGTTTTATTTTTATGGACAAAAGGGAAGGGGTATAATAATATTTAAAATGAAAAATAAAATTAAATTATAAAAAAACAAAAAGGAATACAATTTCATAGACTTTAGATAATATGAAATTTATTAAAATGTGTTTTTCAAAGATTAAAAAATCTTTGGATAAATGGGAGGAGTTGAGGATTTGTAATATCTTAAACATTGATATTACATTAAAGAAATATGGATTTTACAAGTAAAAATATTATAACAACAGCAGCAGTAACAGCGGCACTTTTACCGACATCTAGCTTTTTAATGCAAGAAAGTCAAGTAGCATATGCAGACAGTGTAGAGTATCGAGTAATAACTGGAGATGATGTTAATTTTAGAAAAGGACCGTCTACTGATTATGCATCATTAGGAAAGTTAAATAAAGGTTATAAGGTAGAATATATAAGTGAGACAAATTCATGGTCAAAAGTTAAGTACAATGGTCAAACAGGATATGTATATTCTAAATATGTAGCTCAAACAAGTACTACTTCAAACACACAAGTTAAATATGTAAATTGTACATCACTAAATGTTAGAAGTGGACCTGGGACAAGTTATTCAATAATAAAATCAATTAGTACGAATACAAAAGTAGAGGTAATATCTACAAATAATGGTTGGTCAAAGATAAAAGAAGGCTCTACTACTGGATATGTATCAGCTAAGTATTTAAGTGACTTACAGACATCATCAAGTACTTCTTCTAATACTACGAGCACTTCAACATCAGCTAGTAAATTAGTTAGTTATGCAAAATCACTTTTAGGAAAACCATATGTTTGGGGAGCGCAAGGACCAAGTAGTTTTGATTGCTCTGGATTTACATATTATGTATTCAAAAATTGTGCAAACATAACTTTACCTAGAACATCAGTAGATCAAAGTACTTACGGAATTACTGTAAGTAAAAGCAACTTAAAAGTAGGAGATTTAGTATTTTTTGATACAGATGGTGCTAATGATGGTAATGTATCTCATGTAGGTATATATATAGGTTCAAATCAATTTATACATTCGTCTTCAACTAAAGGTAAAGTAGTAATTTCTGACTTTACAAATTATTATAATAATGCATTTGTAAGGGCAAAACGTGTATTATAATAATTTCATATTATAGTAAATTATTTTAGAGACTAAAAACTTAGTCTCTTTTTTTTGAAAATAAATATATTTTTTGTATTAAATTCATATAATTTTGAAAATAATAGTAAATAAGAAATTATATGCAAGGAGTGATTAGATGGCTGAAATAATTGACTTTTATCAATATAAGTATAGCCGAAGTAATTATTATCTTAATTTAGCTTTAACTAAAGATAAAATAATTAATATAAAAAATTCTATAGAAGATGGATTTGAAGACTTATTTATAAATAAAGAATATGAATACGCATATAAAAGACTACACCTATTATTCGAAAATGCACTAAAAAAAGAATCTAAGGGGTATGTCACTATAAGAATAAATAAATGCTATACAAAATATCTAAAAAACTTATACTTTTCTTATTACAATAGACCAGAAAGCGATGACATAAAAGAATTAATATTTTACATGCAGTATTTAAGTGATATAGAAAGTGAAAGTATATCAAAATTTACAACACTTAGCGAAAAAACAAAACTAAGTATACTATCATATATCTAGCATAAAAGCACATATGATATAGAATTTTAACTTAAAAATGATAATAGAACTTTAAACCTATACATAAAATAATTTCTGTTATCAA
>NZ_JADPET010000053.1 GCF_015667935.1 Clostridium sp. 1001270J_160509_D11
GGCTTATCTTACCTAGATGGATTATTGTTATTTCAACGATTATATTTTTATTTGCTTATGTATTATATGCAGAGGTTTTAAGAGAGAATGCGTACTTATCGAGAATTGTAGAAATACAAGAAAATCAAAAAGTAATAGATACAGGATTGTATAAGGTTGTAAGGTATCCTATGTATTTATCAACTATTTTATTATTCTTGTCTATGCCATTAGTGCTTGGTTCTTTATTTTCGTTTATAATTTTTCTTATCTACCCAGTTATTGTAGTAAAAAGAATTAAAAATGAGGAAGAGGTGCTAGAACGAGATTTAGATGGATATTTGGAATATAAAAGTAAGGTATGATATAGATTGATTCCGTTTATTTGGTAGAGAAAAGAGTATATACTTAGTAAATGGAAATAAAAAGAGCTGATATGCAATAAATAATATTAATTAAACATATGTTAGATAAATAATTAATATTTTATTCATTAGTTTTATTAACATAAGGATGCGATTATATGAGAAAAAGAAAGTATAGAAAAATATACTTATTGTAATTTTAAAAATGTTAATTTTGAAAATGTACAATTTAAAAAAGTATTTTTCATTAGTACAAATATAAAAAATGCTAGAAATTTAAATTTAGATGAAGGTTGTGTATACATAAACTCTTACCTAAATATTGGATTAAATACTGATATTTTAAATGCTATAGATAAATTAAAAAATTGTAGTGAAATATATAAAAGTCATGTATTACATGTTAATAAAAATAAAATAAATCTTTGGAATATAAATTTACTTCTGAATTATGGGCAAGAAAATTTGACAAGATGCATGCAAGCATTATTAAGAAGAAAAAATAAACATAATTTTTATACTGTATATTATTAATAATTGTGAATTTTAATGAGAATTATTTGCTAAGTTCCAAACTTCATTTTATACTTAACCAGAAGATGCAGTATTTAAAGTGTTGGGAGTTGATTAATTAAATTCATATATAATAGAGAACTAAATAATATCGGGTTAAATAAAGTAGTATTTTTACAATACTACTTTATTTTTTTATAATTATATAACACTATAAAAATATAAACTACCCAGTAGGAAATAATGTTCAAAAAAATATATAATTAAAAAATCATAACAAAATCCATAAATAAAAATTAAGTCAAAAAAAGAAGTGAAGAAAACATCTCCACTTCCACACTCCTATTCATCAGCTTCATATGAATTTCTACGCAAGCTCATTTTCTCGCCAATCTTATCAATATCATATGGTGTATTTTGATAAACTTGATAATTCAACCAATTTCCATAAAATAAATTGGCGTTTGATCTCCATGTATTTATCGGTTCGCTTTTTATATCGCCATTAGGGTAATAATTTTCTGGTATAAGAGGATTCATACCTTTATTGTAATCTCTTATATATTCTTGTTTTAATGTATCTGTATCATATTCTAAATGGCCTGTTACAAATATTCTTCTTCCATCTTTTGTAGACATTATAAATGGGCCTGCTTTTTCTGATTCAGCTAATATTTCTAGCTCATCAATTTTTAAGACATCTTCTTTTTTGACTTCTGTATGTCTAGAGTGAGGTGCGTAGAACATATCGTTTAGACCTCTTGTCAAAGTTGCATCTGGATTATTTACAGTATGTGCAAATACACCTGATAATTTATCTTTTAATTCGTATTTTGGGATATTATAGTAGTGGTATAATGCAGCTTGTGCAGCCCAGCAGATATGTATAGTTGAGAATACATTTTTCTTGCTCCACTCCATAATTTGAACTAATTCGTCCCAATAATCGACCTTTTCAAATTCTAAAAGTTCAACTGGTGCCCCTGTTATTATTAAACCGTCGAATTTTTCATCTTTAATATTTTCAAAATAAGTATAGAATTTATCTAAATGCTCGTTTGAAGTATTTTTACACTCATGGCTTTTTACATTAATCAAAGTGATTTCTACTTGTATAGGTGAATTAGATAAATATCTAAGTAATTGGTTTTCTGTTTGGATTTTAAGAGGCATTAAATTTAGGATTGCTATTTTTAATGGTCTTATATCCTGTTGCATAGATCTTTCTATGTCCATAACGAAAATATTTTCGTTTGATAATACTGAATATGCTGGTAACTCTTTTGGTATTTTAAGTGGCATATCATCTTCCCCCTTTTTTGTTTGACAGGTATATTATACGAAAAATAGCAAAATAATTCCATATTTTGCATAAAAATAAATTTGTATATTCATAAAATTAGAAAAATAAAAGCCTAGATACAATTATTTATATCCAGACTTTTATTTACAACAAATAAGAAACTATATTTATCTTACATACAAGGTAAATATAGTTTAATTAAATTCCAAATAAAGATTTATTTATTTTTGAACAAGTTTTAAGCTATGTTTTTTAGAGCCGAAAAACTCCTTTATAAATATAAAAATAGAAGTCAAAACAACAGAAAACAAACAAGCACTGAGTATTGCGAATTTACAGAGGTTTATAAGCTCAAAATCATATGAGAAAGTCAGCTCACACATAAATATCGACATTGTAAATCCTATTCCAGCTATTAATGAAACTAAAAATATTGAATAAAAATCTAAGCCCTTAGGTTTATTTACTAATTTTAATTTTGAAAATACATATGTAAATAAAGTTATACCGAGTGGTTTTCCTATAGAAAGTCCAAATAATATTCCGTAGTACAACCTTTGGCTATTATTTAAATTAGTAGTTATGTCTAAAGATACTCCGCTATTTACAAAGGCAAAAAGAGGTATAACTATAAAGTTAGTAAAAGGAGAGAGATTTTCTTGTAGTATTTCTAATACGCTCTTTTTATTTTTATAAGGTTTAGCAGGTACACATATAGCAAGTAATATACCGCTTATGGTTGGATGGACATTGCTACAATTAATCAAATACCATAGTATAAGCCCGCTGAATATATAATAAGGTATATTTTCGATATGAAATACCTTATTTGCAATAATTAATAAAAGCATAACAAGTATAGCTATAAATAAGTAGGTTGTGTTGATATTTTGTGTAAAGAAAACAGCTATTACTACTATTGATATAAGATCATCAACTACTGCTAATGTAAGTAAAAACAATCTAGCTTGAGGGTTTATGTGATTTTTAAATATGTAAAATATACCGACAGCAAAAGCTATGTCAGTTGAAATTGGTATACAAAATCCGTTTAAATAATTTGTATTGTGATTAAATAGTATAAATATTATAGCAGGAACTATTACTCCACCAATTGAGCCAATTACGGGAAAAGATGCCTTCTTTATAGAAGATAAATTCCCAAATAAAATATTTTCTTTGATTTCTAGTCCTACATTTAAAAAGAAGAAAAACATCAAAAAGTCGTTTATAAATTCATTTAAGGGAAATTTAAAAAAATGATTATCAAAAATAATATTATTATAAACACCTTCAAATGAGCTATTGGCGATGCTGAGAGCACTTATAGTACAAACTAAAAGCAACACACTGCTGAGGGCTTCTGACTTCATACTTCTTTTATAACGTTCTAAATTTTTCATAAATAACACCTTCTTATAAGATATCTATTCAAATTTATGATAAAGTGTAGTATTATATGACAAGAATATTGTGAATAAAATCATAAAAATTGGAAATAAATAACTAAGTATTTAAATATTGAGTTATTATCTTTTTTGTAATATAATTCATATACGTAATATTTAAATAATATAAGATTATTAATGAAATGTATTCATTTAAGACTATATATGAAGGAGGAGATTTTTTGACAACTAATAGAATAGTAAAGACAGCGATAGTTGCATCAATTTATGCAGCTTTAACAGTTGGATTAAGTCCACTTAGCTATGGTCCAATTCAATTCAGATTATCAGAAGTACTTGTGCTTTTAGCATTTGTAAACTCTGACTATATAATTGGTTTAACAGTAGGGTGTTTAATAGCAAATGCATTAGGACCTAATGGTCTTGCTGATATAATATGTGGTACTTTTGCAACATTTGTAAGTGCTTATTTAATCTACATTACGCCTAAGTTTATAAAAAGCAAATATGCTATTTGGGTAGCATCTTTATGGCCAGTACTTATTAATGCACTTATAATAGGACTTATGTTAAATGTATTCCTTAAATACCCACTTATACTTAGTATGCTACAAGTTGGAATAGGTGAATTTGGAGTTGTAACTATTATTGGTGTTCCTTTATTTAAAATTATAAGTTCTAAATACCCATCTATTTTTAATATAAAGGAGGCTTAATGATATGGAAGAAAAATACACAAAAGTAATTTCAGTAGGTGACGAAGCAATAAATTATCTAGAAAATATAAAACAAGATTTAGAAAACAATACGAGCTTTGAAAATATAAAAGTAAGTAAAGATGTAGACAAAGAATTCGTAAGAGGTTTACTAGATGGAATAGAAGTTTTATATATGTTATACGATAGTTCAGATAAAGATATAGCTAATATAACTAAAGCGATATCTTTTATGGCTAAAGAAAGAAAAGTATTATGTATAGGTCTTGATATATGCCTAAAAGAAAACAAAGAAGATTTAGGTGTTGATAAAGAATTTAAACTAAACAAATACAACTTAAATACTACTATAGACATGATAAACATTATATGTGAAGCTATGCATGAAGATACTTTAATCTATGTAGATTTAAGTGACTTAAAAGAATTATTCCAAGGTGAAGGGGCAGTTGCTTATTCAGTTGAAGAAATTGAACTTAATCAAAACCCTGCTGACCTTGCAAAAATGCTAGAAGAAGACTTCTACAAAAGTGAAGGTGAACTTACATCTAAAAAAGGTCTTTTACTAGCAGAAAGTAGTCAAGCAGCTGGAAATGATACTTTAATTTACTTACATCAAGTAATAAATGCTCTACAAGATTTAAATGAGTCAAATATAGACGTAGTATTTTCATATAACGAAAAACAAAAAGACACAAAAACTATGAAAATTGCTTATTTAAGAAACTAATAATTAGATAATTATTTAAAATATAAATCCCGCACCAAAAAAATATTATGGTGTGGGATTTTTCCATGAAGATATTATTGACTTATAAATAGTTTTATTATAATATTAATTTTATTGTGTTAAATTTAAATATATATTAAAGAGAGGAAATAAACTAAATGTTACAAGTAACTAATGTAGGACTTAGATTTGGAGATAAAGAATTATATAAAGACGTAAATTTAAAGTTTACTAAAGGAAATTGTTATGGAATAATAGGTGCTAATGGTGCAGGAAAAACTACTTTCCTTAAAATATTAGCTGGAGATATAGAACCAAACACAGGAAGCGTAAGCATAACTGAAAAAGAAAGAATGTCAGTTCTTAGACAGGACCACTTCAAATACGATGAAGATACTGTTTTAGATGTTGTTATGATGGGTCACGCTAGATTATATGAAATAATGAGAGAAAAAGACGCATTATACATGAAAGAAGACTTCACAGAAGAAGATGGTATAAAAGCTGCAGAACTTGAAGGAGAGTTCGCTGAACTTGATGGATGGGATGCAGAAACTAATGCAGAAAAAATATTAATGGGTCTTGGAATAGACAAAGACTTACACTACAAACAAATGAAAGAATTAGAAGGTGGAGAAAAAGTTAAAGTATTACTTGCTCAAGCATTATTTGGTAAGCCAGAAATACTACTTCTTGACGAACCTACTAACCACTTAGATTTCAAATCAATCGAATGGTTAAACAACTTCATAATGGAACTTGAAGATTCTATCGTAATAGTTGTATCACATGATAGACACTTCTTAAACCAAATATGTACTCATATAGTTGACGTTGACTTCGGACAAATCAAAATATACGTAGGTAACTACGATTTCTGGTATGAATCAAGTCAATTAGCACTACAACTTATGAAAGATCAAAACAAAAAAGCTGAAGAAAAAATAGCTCAATTAAAAGAGTTCATCGCAAGATTCAGCTCAAATGCTTCTAAAGCAAAACAAGCGACTTCAAGAAAGAAACAACTTGAAAAATTAGAAGTAACAGAAATACAACCTTCAAGAAGAAGATATCCATACGTTGGATTTACTCCAGAACGTGAAATAGGAAACGAAGTATTAGAAGTTGAAGGATTAACTAAAACTATAGACGGTGTTAAAGTTTTAGACAACGTAACTTTCAGATTAGATAGAGATGATAAAGTTGCTTTCATGGGAGATGAAATGGCTATAACTGCATTATTCAACATAATAATGGGTGTTGATACTCCAGATAGCGGTACATTCAAATGGGGTGTTACAACTTCTCAAAGTTATCTTCCTAAAAACCACAATGACTTCTTTGACGGTGTAGAATATTCACTAGTTGACTGGTTAAGACAATACTCTGAAGAAAAAAGTGAAAGTTTCATAAGAGGATTCTTAGGTAGAATGCTATTCGGTGGAGAAGAAGCATTAAAACAAGCTCACGTTTTATCAGGAGGAGAAAAAGTTAGATGTATGTTCTCTAGACTAATGCTTTCTAACGCTAACGTATTAGTTTTAGACGACCCAACTAACCACTTAGACTTAGAGTCTATAACATCAGTAAATAAAGGGTTAGAAAAATTCCCTGGAGTATTATTATTCTCTTCTCATGACCACGAGATGATACAAACTCTTGCAAACAGAATAATAGAAATAACTCCAAATGGAATAATGGATAGAAAAACTACTTTAGAAGATTATTTAGAAAATAAAGATATACAAGCTCAATTAAAGAAAATGTACGCTTAATATTGAGTAGTTGTATGTAATGTAATATAATATAGAATACCTTTTTTAGATTATCAAGCATTATCTAATGTATGAATAAATTTATATATTAGATAATGTGAAATAATTTTAAAAGAGGTATTCTTTTTTTGTGGAAAAAATTATTCAAAAAATTTAAGTTAGATATTAATATTAATATCTATGATAGCTAAGATATTTTCGTAAATGAGCATCATTGAATTGAAATTATATAAAAATTTTAAATATAAAAAGTAAAATCTACTATAATATTGGTAAGTAGATATAAAGGGGATGATTTATTATGAAAAATAATCTGAAAAATGGAGTTATTATAGGAACGTTAATAGCATCCTTAGGAATTGGTGGTGGAATTTTTATAGCCAATAATAAAAGTAGTGAAAGAACATCAATTAAAAAAACAGAAGATAGTCAAAATACTAATAATACTAATTCAAAAATATATAAAAATCAAGATGAAATATATCATAAAACTAAATCAGATATTTCTATAAACAGTAATAACAATTCAAAAGAAATAAAAAAGGTAAATGAAAATAAAAGTACAACACAAACTAAAACAAATAATTCTAATCATGATTCTTCAACAAAAACAGAAGCAAATAAATCTATCAGTAATAATACAAAACAACAATCAAGTAAATCTAAAAGTAATGTAGCAAGTACTAATAATATAATAAGATGCAATAGCTGTGGAAAAGTAATGGATGGTGAAGGTAGATATGGATTGTGTGAAACATGTTGGCAAAAAGCAACAAATGACCAAAATGATTATTCAGATAATTATGAAGAACCAGTTGGAGATGAGTGGCAAATAGATCACACTAATCCAGATAGAGTCATGCCACAATTGGAACAAAGTGAAGATTAGAAAAAAGTTTTATAAAGAAAACTCAGAGTACCTTTTATAAGTGGGTCAAATAGCCTAAATAATATAGTTATGCATACAAGAAAAATACACCTAGTACACATCTAAAAATAAGCTCTTTAAGTTAGACTTTCTATCTTAAGGAGCTTTTTTAATAAAGTCATATTAAATTTAAATATATCTTTAACTAAGTATAACCTACATCAAATAATCACTAACACACCCATAGTATTCATAACTATCAAAAGCAGGAACAACAGAGTCGAATTTAACATATATAGAAGAGTTAATAAGCTCAGGATTATTATCAAATAACACACTATCACCATAAATAACAGCCATTATAGCCATTTCAATATGAGATTTAAATATTTTATATCGATTAGCACATTCTTCAAAGTCACAATCCCCTACATATACATAAAAAAGAAGTATAGGTGGCTCATTTTCAGGACAAATCCATTTCCCTAAAACTTCATCACGTAAATCTTGATTTATTGCAGAATAGTTATAAACCTCACCTATATCTAAAAAAAGCATACCCGTTTCATCTGAATGTGTAAGAGTATATTTTCTATCTTCAATTGCCCCATCTTCTGTCGTTGGAGACATAAGCGTTGTTTCAAGTTTGTCTGGAGTAAATTCCATAGTATCACCAACCTTTAATTTTTCATTAATTTATTATATAACTTAACGTAAGAATATGTTCTAAAAGGTTAGATCTATGAATATAAAGACACTAAGAATCATTGTATATGATTATCTAGCAACTTATAAGATTATGTCTAAAAACATAAATAATTTTATACAAAATATCTTGAAGGGGAGGAAAAGAAAATGGATCAAGATAAAGATATTTGTTTATTTTGTGGTGAAAAAGTAGATGATGACGACAAAATAGAATGTAGCAATTGCAAAAGTATATATCATAAAGATTGTTTTGAAAAATTAAAAGGTATATGTATGAAGTGTAATAATGATAATTTAAAAAATGAAGATTTAAAAAAAGAGGATAGCAATGACAATATAACAGAAGTAAAAAATACAGATGATAATACTCAAGGTGAGAATAAAAAAACTTATTGTACTAAATGTGGTGAAGTATTAAATGAAGGTCAAATTTTCTGTGGTAAATGTGGCACAAAAATAAATAATACAAAAGATAATATTAAAGAGGATAAAAAGGATAAATTAAAAGAACAACCTACATCTAAGAAAAATAGAAAGTATATAATTGGACTAATAGCAGCAGCTTTAATTATAATAATAGCAGTTGTTATAATTAATAATATAACAAAACAGCAGCAAGAACAAGAACAAGCAGAGGCAAGAAATGAGTATTTACAGAATGTAGTATTATATGAAGGGACTTTAATAATAGCTGGAAGTAATTTGGAAGATATAGCAGATACAACACAAACATATTGGCATGAGAATATATTTGAAAATAAACATGGAGCTGATATAAATGAAGCACTATTGAATGCATTTGATGATAAAAGTTCAGAAATTTCAGCAGCAAAAGAATATAATGATGATATAAAAAATTTATATACTGAGTTAAAGGATATACCAGAAGGAAGTGAAGATTTATCAGATTTATTAAATATTATAAGTGATACATACAACTCTTATACAGATTTTTATGATTTAGCCATTTATCCAGAAGGCAATTATAATCAATACTCAGAAAATAATAATCAAAGAACAAATGATTTTCTAGACAGTTATAGAGAATTAGAAAATTATATTGAGACAGATAAAGAATTTACTAACCTTGAAAACACATATAAATAATAAACCCATGAAATTTTTAAGTAACGGACAAAGTCATTGACTATATAAAATGCTATAAAATAAATGTTAAATTCATGTAAAGAAAGACAGGTTATTTTGTTAAGAACATGTAAAAAACTATTCCATGTGTTAAGGGTAGGTAAAAACTAATCAGAATATATTGAATTTACTGACAATTGGTGTATAATTTAGTTAACAATATAAAATTTAATTAATAAATTGAAGGTCTAATAAACAGTATAAAAGTTATATAGGAGGGAAAGATTATGACTGGTATAGCTTGGGGATTTATGATCGTAGTTTTTGCAATTATTATAGTTACTGCATGTTTGGCATTAAAAACAATTGTCGGTAATCAATAAAAGACTTATATGAAATTCAATTAAGAGTAATTTTTAATTTGTAATTCACCATCCAAACACGTACAAGTGTTAAATAAAATTTAAAGAGGGTATAAATCTTATATTTTAGATTTATACCTTCTTTTATTATATGAATAAGTACTACAAGTATATAAATCAAGTATGGTATTGTTAATTTTACGAAAAAAATAAATTTTATACATAAAAAACACAATCTTATTAATAAAAACATAGTATAATTATATTAAAAAATAAGATGGAGGTATAGTTATGAGAAATTTTGAAAACTATGAAGTTGATGAAAATGAATATATAGAAATACACGACACATATTGTAATGAATGGTCTTTAGATACATATGAAGAAAACGATTTCGAAGTTGATTGTGAAGAGGTTGAGATAAAAGACACATATAAAGAATAAAAGTATTTGATTAAATATTTTATAAAAATAAAATTCATTCCCCTAGATTTATAATAACTGGGGGATTTTTTATTTATTAAAATGCAATCTTATTATTAGAAAAATATAGAAATTTTATGGAAAAATGTATAAAATAATACTTGTGAAAATTAAAAGGAGGGCTTCTATTGAATATTGCTTTAATTGGTTTTGGGGAAGTAGGTAAGTCTTTTGTAAAGCTATTGCAAATAAAAAAACACTTACTGCCTAAAAACATAAAATTAAAATATATAATAAAATCAAATGGGGGTATCTATAATAAAGAAGGTTTAAACATAGATGAAATTGTAAAATATACTAGCTCAAATAATAGTATAGAAAAATATCCTCTATGGTCTAATATTACATTTAAGGATATATTAAAAAACAAAGACGTAGATATATTAATTGAGCTTACAGCTACAAATATAATAAATGGACAACCTGGATACACACATATAAAATCTGCTTTAGAAAACAATATAAATGTTATAACTGGAAATAAAGGTCCTATTTTGCTTTATTATAACGAATTAAAAAATATAGCAAATAAAAATAATCTTCACCTAAAAATAGGGTGCACAACAGGGGGAGCACTTCCATCAATCAATATGGGTACGATTGATGTGCTAGGAGCTCAAATAACGGAAATTATAGGGGTTTTAAACGGAACGACGAACTTTATATTAGGCGAAATGGTAAAAGCCAATATAACGTATAAAGAAGCGCTAAAAAGGGCACAAAGTTTAAAAATTGCAGAGAAAGATCCATCACTAGATGTTTTGGGAATTGATACAGCAATTAAAATGGCCATTTTAAGTAAAGTTATATGGGATATAGATTTTGATTTTCAAAAACTAAATATAAAAGGCATAACAGATATTAAATTAAATAATCTATTATTAGAAAATTTTTCTGGCAAAAAGACAAAATTAATAGGGAGAGCTTTCTATTTAAATGGAAATTTTGAATTTGAAGTAGGTCCTATGGTAATAGATAAAGACCATCCACTATATTTTGTAGATGGAAAAAATAAAGGGGTATATTATAAGACAGATATTTTAGGTGATATGACTGTAATTGGAGGGGCATCATCACCACTAAATGCAGCAGCTGCAATATTTAGGGATTTACTGTATATAATTTAGAATAGGAGAATATAAGATGTCGCATATAGTAGCAAAAAAAGAGTATAAAAATTTAGTAGATAGATTAAATAAATTTCCACAAGGGGCACCAGAATCTAAGACATTATATGAAATACTTAATGTTTTATTTACAGAAAGAGAAGCTTACTTAGTATCACAACTTCCAATAGGGGCTTTTAGAGTTAAAACGGCGGCTAGAATTTGGACAATGACGTATGATGAAGCGCTAAAAGTCTTAGACACATTAGCGTCAAGGGCACTTCTTTTGGATATTGAAGATGAAAAAGGTAAAAAATATATTCTACCTCCACCAATGGCGGGATTTATAGAATTTGCTCTTATGAGGACTAGAGGGGATATAGACCAAAAATTATTAGCAGAACTTTATTATCAATATTTAAATGTAGAAGAAGATTTTATAAAAGATTTATTTTATTCAGCAGAGACAAAATTAGGAAGAGTATATGTGCAAGAAGAAGTATTGAGTAATGAAAATCAAGTAGATATACTAGATTTTGAAAGGGCAACACATATAATTGAAACATCAGAGCATATAGCAGTTGGAATGTGTTATTGTAGACACAAGATGCAACATATGGGTATGGCTTGTGATGCACCTATGGATATATGTATGACTTTTGGAAATACTGCAAACTCTCTAATACAAAATAACTATGCAAGGCGAGTTGATTCTGTTGAATGTAAAGAGCTTTTACATCAAGCTTATGAACATAATCTTGTTCAATGTGGTGAGAATGTAAGAGAAGGTGTTACATTTATTTGTAACTGTTGTGGATGTTGTTGTGAGGCACTTTTAGCAGCTAAAAAATTCGGCAATATGCATCCAGTCCAGACAACAGCTTTTTATCCATCGATAAGCGAAAACTCTTGTGTAAAATGCGGAAAATGTGAGAAAGCATGTCCTATAGATGCTATAAGTTTAATTAAAGACGAAAATAATAATAAAAAAGTAGAAATAGATTATGATGTATGTTTAGGATGTGGTGTTTGTGCTAGAAATTGTCATAAAGGAAGTATAATTTTAAAACGAAGAAAAGAAAAAATAATAACTCCATCTAGTTCTGTACATAGAGTAGTTCTTCAAGCTATTGAAAAAGGTACTTTGCTAGATCTTATTTCAGAAACTGAGGCTTTTAAAAATCACAGAGTCATGGCTTCTATACTTTCTGCAATTTTGAAAATGTCTCCAGTAAAACAACTCTTAGCAAGGGATCAAGTAAAATCAATATACCTTGATAGACTTCTTAGAGTAAAAAAATAGTTTTTGCATTTTAAGATATTATTGCTATTCATATAAATTTAATAAATTGATTATAATGTGTAAATAAAATAAGAAAAGGAGGTATTGCAAGGAATTATGAAAAAAGTAAAATTTATCTATAATCCAAACTCAGGAGACAAAAGAATAAAAAATGAAATAGACACTATAATTCAAATATATCAGGCATATGGATATTGTGTAGTGCCGTATAGACTTACAAAAACTCGTCCAAATGAAGACGCTTTTTGGGATATAGATGATAATTACGACCATGTATTATTATCTGGTGGCGATGGGACTATAGATTTACTTATAAATATAATAAAGAAGTTAGAAATCGACATTCCTATAGGAATACTGCCTTCTGGAACTGCAAATGACTTTGCAAATTCTATAAATTACCCACATGATGTTAAAAAGTGTATTGAAAAAATAATTTCATCAAAACCTAAATACGTCGATATAGGAAAAATAAACGATAGATATTTTATAAATGTCGCTAGTGCCGGTATGTTTACTGATGTTTCGCAAAAAATTAATCCAGATTTTAAAAACACTATCGGCAAAGTCTCTTATTATATAAAGGGAATTGAAGAAGCTTTAAATATGAGACAATTTAAAATTAAAGTAACTTCAGATGAGGTAAATTATGACGGATCTATGTATCTTATGCTAGTTTTTAATGGGAAAACTGCGGGAAATATAAATCTAGCGTATAAAGCTGAGATAGACGATGGATATTTAGATGTTATAATCGTAAAAGGAATGCCTATACCAAAGACATTGCCTCTTTTAATAAATATATTAAAAGGTGAACATCTTGAAGGCTACAACGAAAATGAAATTTTATTCTTTAAAACAAAAAAAGTAACTATCGAATGTGAGGACGAACTTGTAACTGATATAGACGGTGAAAAAGGGCCTGATTTCCCTCTTACAATAGAATGTATTAAAGATGGGATACAACTTTTAGGATACGAATAAAATATAAAATAGGAGTGTATTATGGGGAATAAAATTGGAATTATATATTTTTAAATATGCCAAACTTAAACGTAACTTACTGTATATACGTTCCTATGCCAAATAACGTGTATAATTTCTTTTTTAAAAGAACAGAAGACGAAAAACAAGATGAAATGATAACTAACGTCAATGATATTATAGAAGCTAGTTTAAAATCGTTTTTAGACGGTGAAACGAAATTATATCCTAGAAATAAATTTATTGTATTTATGATTAATTTAGTTTATAAAATGGTTTATCCTATATTTATAAAATAAATAAACAAAAAAATCAATATAGATAATGATAAATGTATAAATATTTGTCCTAAAAATGCTTTTACATATAAGAATAAAGAGCTTTCACAATATAAACCTAGATTTAAGGTAGAGAAAACAAAATAGATTCAATACGTTATGGTTATGGTAATATAGAGATACCTGATTTTAAACAAAAGTATAGAAAATATATACTGTTTAAAATTGGGTATTTTTTGCATAAAGTAGAATTTTATATATATAAAAAGGATTATTTATAGAAATATAGAATTTTTTGTAATAGGAAAATTAATATGTAGAAATTATGTTAAATAATACTTATTAGAAGGAGGATATGTATGAGCGGGAGTATATTTGTAGTAAATGAAGATAACAAAATTTTAGAACTTAAAGAGAGCAAGTATGAAAATGAAGCTATATTTCAAGAATTAATAGAAAAATATCCAAATATATTAGCAGGTGATCAGATTTCACCAGATAATCCAAGAAAATGGATTTTTATTGCAAGAGAAATGGGGGTTCCAGGAGAAGATGGTGGAAATGACAGATGGTTTTTGGACCACTTATTTATAGACCAAGATGCAATACCAACTTTTGTAGAAGTGAAAAGAAGTAGTGATACGAGAATAAGACGTGAAGTTGTTGGGCAAATGTTAGACTATGCAGCGAATGCAATTAAATATTGGTCAATAGACACTATTAGAGATTTATATGAACAACAAAACAAAAGTATTTGTGATGAATTAGATATAGATGAAAAAAGTGAAAATTTATTTTGGAACAACGTAGAGAGTAATTTAAAAGAAGGTAAAATAAGGTTACTATTTGTAGCAGATGAAATACCAGATTCTTTAAAAAATATAATACAATTTTTAAACAATCAAATGGTAAATACTGAAGTACTTGGTGTAGAAATTAAACAGTTTGAATCAGATCGTAAAATAAAGACATTTGTACCTACAATAATAGGCAAGACAAGCAGTTCTATAGCTGTAAAAAATAAAACTTCATGGACTGAAGAAGGGTTTTTGATGGCAGTAAAAGATGTAGATGAAGAATTAGTGGATGTTTGCAATGTTATATTAGCTGGATTTAGAAGTTTTGGATGTGAAATAAATTGGGGAAAAGGAAAGAAAAGTCCAAGTTTTGTACCTTCATATACTAAAAAACAAGAAAATAGATTGTTTGCAGTATATGCTTATCCATCATCTGTTAAAATGGAAATCTATTTTAAATTTTATAAAGAACCATATTTTAATCAAGATAAAAAGCAAGAAATAAAAGAAAAACTTAATGAGATTTTTGAAATAAGTTTAAATGATAGTGATTTGCTTACAAGACCAAGTATATATATAGATAAATTAAAAGATAAAGATAAGATGAGATCTTTCTTATATTATTTTAAGGAATTAGTTAAAGGGTTAAAAGCTAGTCCTAATAATTAAAAAAAGTTATAGCTATAAAATAAAATGGAATCAACCTATAAAGTTGATTCCATTTTTTATATTTATTATAAATTATTTACTTTCTAATTTAAAAGAGCTTTTTAATGGTACTATTCTGTTGAATACTAATTTATCATCAGTAGTGTATTTAGTATCAACACTGTAGAATCCATTTCTAACAAATTGGAATTTGTCTAATGGTTTAGCGTCTTTTATTTGAGTTGGCTCAACATAACCTTGTAATATTTCTAGTGAATTAGGGTTTATTTGATCTAAGAAGTGTTTACCTTCATTTTCTGGATCATTATCTAATATTAATGGCTCAAATAATCTAAATTCACATGGTACACAGTTATTTGCATCTACCCAGTGAACAGTTCCTTTTACTTTTCTTCCAGTAAATCCAGAACCACTCTTAGTTTCAGGGTCGTAAGTACCGTGGATTTCAACTATTTCTCCATTTTCGTCTTTTACAAAGTCAGTACATTTAACGAAGTATGCACCTTTTAATCTAACTTCGTTTCCAACGAAGAAACGTCTATATTTTTTAACTGGTTCTTCCATAAAGTCGTCTCTTTCTATATAAA
The DNA here is from genome assembly GCF_015667935.1 of Clostridium sp. 1001270J_160509_D11. Taxonomy (GTDB): domain Bacteria; phylum Bacillota; class Clostridia; order Peptostreptococcales; family Peptostreptococcaceae; genus Intestinibacter. The sequence continues at coordinate 16,022 of NZ_JADPET010000053.1, forward strand.
GTTCTCTACTGAATGGAACCATTCTTGTACCAGCTTCTTCGTTTTTAGCCATATTTTCAACTTCTAGCATTTCAGTTTGACCTTCTGGATAGTTAGTTATAACTAATTTTAAAGGTTTTAAAACTCCCATAGCAAGAGGAGCTTTTTGTTGTAAGTCTTCTCTTAAGAAGTGGTCTAAAAGTCTAGAGTCAACTGTAGAATCAGCTTTTGCAACACCTATTTCGTTACAGAAAGCTCTTATAGCTTCTGGAGTGAAACCTCTACGTCTAACACCTGATATAGTAGGCATACGAGGGTCATCCCATCCATCAGTTACACCTTCGTCAACTAATAATTTTAATTTTCTTTTACTCATAACAGTGTTTGTTAAGTTAAGTCTAGCAAACTCAATTTGTCTTGGAACACTTTCCATTTCGCATTCTCTAACAACCCAATCGTAAAGTGGTCTTTGATCTTCGAACTCTAAAGTACATATAGAGTGAGTTATTCCTTCTATAGCATCTTCTAGAGGATGAGCAAATGAGTACATTGGGTATATACACCATTTATCTCCAGTATTGTGGTGAGTACTATGAGATATTCTGTATATAACAGGGTCTCTGAAGTTTAAGTTTGGAGAAGCCATATCTATTTTAGCTCTTAAAACTTTTTCTCCATCTTTGAATTCACCGTTTTTCATTCTTTCGAATAAATCTAAGTTTTCTTCTACAGATCTATTTCTGTATGGACTTTCTTTACCTGGTTCTGTTAATGTACCACGAGTTTCTCTTATTTCTTCTTGAGATAAATCACATACGTATGCTTTACCTTTTTTGATTAAGACAATAGCTCTTTTGTACATTTCGTCGAAATAGTCAGAGGCAAAGAATAGATTATCCCAGTTAAATCCTAACCATTTAACGTCTTCTTTTATTGAATTTACGTATTCTTCATCTTCTTTTAGTGGATTAGTATCGTCGAATCTCATGTTTACTTTTCCGTTAAATTCTTCTGCTAATCCAAAGTTTAAGCATATTGACTTAGCATGACCTATATGTAAATATCCGTTTGGCTCTGGTGGGAAACGAGTTATTATAGAATCGTGCTTTCCAGAAGCTAAGTCGTCTTTAATTATGTTTTTTATAAAGTTAGTACGATTATTTTCGCTTGACATAATAATTACCTCACATTTTTTCTATTATTTAATTTAATATGTATAAATTTATTATAATTCATATTATTAATTTTAATTCAATATTAAAAAAAAATAAAGTATATT
>NZ_JADPET010000054.1 GCF_015667935.1 Clostridium sp. 1001270J_160509_D11
TATATGGTACTGTTCTACTTGCTCTTGGGTTAACTTCTATGATGTATAATTCACCCTTAAATTATATCAAATTGTATGGCTAATCATAAAAAATAACTTCTCTTCCATTTTCTTTTAGCATATAATATTTCGCTTTGGATAAATTATAAATAACAACATTAAATAAAATGTTGATTAACTTAAGGAGGAATTTACTATGGCAAATTCTAATAACAGACAAGTTGTCCCTGAAGCTAAAGCTGCATTAAACCAAATGAAACTAGAAATAGCTAACGAATTAGGTATGGCTAACTATGAAGCAGTAGATAAAGGCAATTTAACTGCAAGACAAAATGGCTATGTTGGTGGCTATATGACTAAAAAATTAGTCGAAATGGCTGAAAAACAAATGGCTGGCAAATAGTAAATTTTAATACTTGAGTATTAAACTCCCCTAAAAACTTTTAGGTGGACAAACAAGAAAAAGAGGCTACCTTTTGGTAGCCTTTTTTCATAAAAATTCCCTCTTCTAAAAAAATAAATTCTTTTCAAATTTAATGATTTATACCTTTTATTTTTCTATATTTTAGTTTAATATATTATTATAATAGTTTAGTGGAGGATGATAAATATGTTTGAAAATTCATCTGAAGAAACAGCTTACCACAAACTTTTAATCTTATATATTTTATATAAAATTAAAATGGATTTGACAAATTCTCAAATCACTCAAGTTGTTTTAGAAACTGAAATGATGAATTATTTCTCGCTGCAACAACTTTTATCTCAACTTATGGAATCAAAATTTCTAAAGATATATAAGGACTCTGACAAAGAGTATTATTGTCTAACTCAAAGGGGACTTGAGACATTGGAATCACTTATGCTTAAAATCCCAATGGATTCAGCTAACAAAGTAGACCACTATATAAAACTAAATAAAGAGAGTTTATTAGCTGAAACACAGGTAAAATCTAGTTTTGTTAAGCAAAGCGAAAATGAATTCATCGTTAATCTTAGGGTAATTGAAAATCAGAGTAATTTAATTGACTTAAATTTAAATGTTTCTTCTGAAAAGCAAGCAAACCACATCTGTAATAACTGGAAAAAGAATGCTTCTCATATGTACGCTGAAGTAATAAACTTACTTACTACATATAAAAAGTAGCCTACAAACAAACTATTGTTGTAGGCTCTTTTCCTACGTGAATTGCCTTAATCAACTGGTTTGTTTTTGTATCATATACTTTTATCTCATCATTTTCAGTATCTGATACAAATAGCCTACTATAATCTTTTGAAATTTCTAACCCTTGTGGAATACCATTTACTTTTATCTTTCCTATATATTTTCCTAACCTATAATCTAGTATTTTTATCTGATTATATCCTAAATCACTTATATACACTCTTTCATCAATGTAATTAAATCTTATTTGAACAGGTAACAATAATTCATAAAACGTATTTATAATTTCTAGATCATCTTCTTTTAATATTACTAATTTGCCGTCTAAAGTTGACACGTATATTTCTTTCTTTTTTTCATCTACTTCTAAATGCCAAGCTTTAAAATCAGTATCTATTTTTTTATAGATAATTTTATTTTCTATATCTATACATATTATCGAATTTATACATGGAACATACAGTTTATTATTTTTTTGATCATAGCCTAATCCATGCGGCATATCATCTACACTAATCATAGAGATTGCTTCTAATGTATATTTATTAATTATATAAATGCTGTTTGTATCTTCATTAGATACAAATAACTCATCTCCATGCATAAATATTTGACTTAGACTTCCACCGACCGATATAGAATTTAAAATTTTTCCACTAATAATATCTACCTCATAAAGTGTTCCATTTACCAAACTTGGAATATATATTTTTCCTTCATCTTCATCTACACAAAAATGATGTGGATAGATATTATTATCTAATACAATTTCTCTTTCCATTTCAAGAGTTTCGTAATCAATGATACTTATACTATGTGACAAATAATTAGAAATATATACCTTCAAATCCTCCCTCCTTTCTCAAACTATACTACAATAATATATTAGTTTTTTTTATAAATTATGCACATATGGTTTGTCCCTTTTCTTAAAAAAATCCACCTTCCCGTTATAAAAATATAACGAAAAAGTGGATTATAAATATACATAAATTTATATATTAATTTTCTGTTGATAGTATAATATAATTTTTTTAATTTTATTTACGATTAATTTATCTTTCCCCTTTTTGTATGTTTATGAGCTGTTTTACCATACCTATTTTATATTTCTCTTAAAAGTATAATACGTTCCTGCAAAGTAGCACATATACACACAAATCGTTAAAATAATTCCTGTCGCAATACTAAAAATAAATAAATTAAAACCAATAAAAGTAACGATTCTCTCTTTATACATTAGATAATAGTTATATATGAATATTCCTACACCTATCAGTGCAATAGCTATAGGTACTACAAAATATATTGAGATTTGCTTTAATACTATCTTATTTATATCATTTTCCTCAACACCTAACTTTCTAAGAACATTATATCTATCTTTATGTTCAATAGAATCTGTAAGTTGACCAAGGGCAAGCACTGTAAAACTTATGGTAAGTAAAACTATGCATAAATATACTCCAAGGATTCTCATTGCCAAAGTCATATTTAAAATATTATTTGTTTCAGATGATTTTACTCTTCCGTCTATAATACTAGATGTTATATCAAATTCTTTGCTATATTTTTCAATTAAATACCTATTATTTTCTTTAAACCATTTTTCAATATATTTAGATTCAAAATTCACTGCATCTTTATAGCTCATTTGATTATTTAAATTAGCTAAAAAATTAGTTTCTGCTAAAGTAAGATCCTTACACACCTTATCTGGCAAAATAATAATATTATAAGAATAAAAATCATATATTCTTTCCCCAATTGATTCTTTGTAATGTGAATCTTTACTAATATTTAAAATTTCTCCATTAATATTCAAATGTTTATTCTTTGATAAAAATTTGTTAATATCAGTATTATTAACCACACTATGCCATTGTGTTGTAAACTCATTTTCTTTAAGATTTATTTTTTCATAACCCAACATGGTTCTTAATTTGTTAAAATCACTTAAGCTTATTGCCAACATAGGTGAATTATTCCTATCCCCAGTATAAAACTCATCTTTATCTATAAAATATTTTTCAACTTGGCAATAATCTCTTACACTATAACCTTCATCATTTAAATATTGTACAACCTCACCATAATCTAACTTTGGTATATCTTCTATATCAAAGTTATAACTATAATCATTTCTTATATCAATATCATAAGGAACTCTCATATTTAGATAACCCAATGACCACTGTGCCATTGCAAGTGTCATAATAAAACTTATCATAGCCCCTAAAAAAGTCATTGCTATTGTTGCCATTAATATTGGTGCTGTCTTTATTTTAGATACAATACTACCTATTAAAAATAAATTTGTTCCTTCATATTTAAAATTAATACATTTTCCCTTTAAATATATTAAAATATATGAAATAGAATAAAATAGTGCAAAAGTACCTATAATAAAACTTACTAGTGATATGCCTATATAAGTCAGTGATTTTATACTATAATCAATTTCTGTATTTATTAATTTAAAAGTACAATATACACATACTATATATAATAATATTGATAATCCAAATATTACACCATATACTTTTCCACTTCTTCTAAATTGAAATTCTACTTGTTCACTTGCATTTAACATATCTATTAGTTTTATTTTATTTAATACAGAAACATTATACAAACCTATTATACAGAACATTGCTATAAAGAATATAAATGTAATGACCACTGTATCCATATATAACCTTAAGGTAAATACTACTTCTTGATTTACACTTACTAAAACCAGAGCTGTTATAGCTTGTGAAAATAGGGTTCCCACAAATATTCCGGCTATTATTGCTAATGTACCAATTATAAGTGTTTCAATAAAGAACATAAATGCAATACTTTTTTGTTCTGCTCCAAGTAGTATGTATGTTGCAAACTCTCTTTGACGTCGTCTTATCATATATTTGTTCACATAGGCTATAAGTAAAATTAAAATTGCTGTAATTACATAAGTAGAATATTTTAATATTAGTTGTAAAGTTTTAAAATTATAAGAATCCTCTGTTATAAATTCATAACTAGAGCTGGAAAGTGATGTTATTGCATAAAACAAACTTACACATATTGTTATAGTTATAAAATAAATTAAATAATCTTTTATAGATTTTCTCGCATTACTTTTGGCTAACTTAGCGTACATCTCTAACATCACCACCTAATAATGCTACTACATCCAATATTTTATTAAAAAATTGTCTACGTGTATTTTCACCTCTCACTAACTCTGTGAATATCTTTCCATCCTTGATGAATAATATCCTATTACAATAACTTGCTGTAAAAGAATCATGAGTTACCATGAGAATAGTTGCTCCCAAATCTTTATTTAAATTTGCCATCATCTCTATTAACATTTGTGCTGATTTAGAGTCAAGTGCTCCTGTGGGTTCATCAGCTAATATTAGTTTTGGATTTGTTACCAATGCCCTTGCACAGGCAGTCCTTTGCTTTTGTCCACCTGATACCTCATAAGGATACTTACCTAGTAAATGTTCTATTCCTAGTTCCTTTGCCACTGCTAATACTTTTCCATCTATTTCACTCTTATTAGTCTTGTTAATTGTAAGTGCTAATGCGATATTTTCATGTATAGTTAATGTATCTAATAAGTTGAAGTCTTGGAATATAAATCCTAAATTTTCTCTTCTAAACTTTGCTATATTCTTGCGATTTATCTCTGTTAAATCCTTTCCATCTAAGTAAATATTGCCTGAACTCACATCATCAATAGTTGCTATCATATTTAATAATGTTGTTTTCCCAGAACCTGAAGGACCCATTATGCCCACAAATTCACTTTTTTTGACATCAAAGCTTATATCATCTATGGCTTTAACTATATTTCCTTTATTACCATAATATTTTTCTACTTTATTTATTTTTAATATTTTTTCCATATTTATCACCTCAATGATATTTTAACTTATAAGCAACTTCCTTGATTCGATTTAATCTTACTTTTATGTGACAATCTCGTAACATTACTCGAATTAAAACTTACAAAAGCTTCCTATTGGAAAAGTTATTATTACCTTTGTATAACTATTTATTTTAGATTCTATGTCTATTAATAATCCTAATTTATCACATAGTTTTTTGCATAAATATAGTCCTATGCCTGTAGATCTACTATTTATTCGTCCAATATTTCCTGTAAATCCTTTTTCAAATACTCTATCTATTTCATTACTTGGGATACCTATTCCGTTATCTTCAATAATTAATCTAGTACCATTTTTTATATCAATTGCATATATCTTTACCTTTGGGCACTCATTTTGTCTATATTTTATAGCATTTACTATTATTTGATTTAAAATAAATTCAAGCCATTTACTATCTGAGAATACCAGTTTATCTATATCATTTATTTCAAGATATATATTATTTAAAATAAATCCTTGTTTATTTCTTGTAATAACACTATTTACACAACTTTGCAAACTTATTTCTTTTATCAGGTAATCTTTGTCTACATCTTCACTTCTTGCATAAAACAAAGATTGTTCCACATACCTATCTATTTCTTCTAACTGAATAAGTATTTCTGATGATTTCGCTGTTCTGTTGTTTTCTTCAATTAACTTTATAAGTGATATGGGTGTCTTTACTTCATGAATCCATTGTTCTATATACTCTTTATAATCTTTATGCTTCGACTTTTCTCTGTTAATTTCTTCTCTCATTGATTTACTTGATTTTTTTAATAGATAATAATAAGGTTTAGCTTCAATAAAAGGTGGCTCTTTTAACACTTCGCTTATTAAAAACTTTTTATCAATATTTGCTACGCTTTTTTCTATGATTTTGAAATAATCTCTCCTCTTTCTATACGCAAACATAAAATATACAAATAAAAAGACAATCCATGTAATTGCTATAGTTATTATAATTTTAGATTCATTTCCTACACTCAAAAGAAAAACTGATAATGTCATCAAAGCTATAATATTTAAAAATATTATAGCTACTTTGCTTTTTAAATAATCTTTTAAACTCATATAATATAACCTTGTCCTCTTTTAGTTTTTATAAAATCTTTCAAACCAATCTCTTCAATTTTATTTCTTATTCTAGTTATATTAACTGTAAGTGTGTTATCATTTACAAACATAGAACTATCCCATAAATACTCCATAATATCTACTCTGGATACAATTTTACCTTTATTTATTAATAGGTAATAAAGTATCTTTAATTCATTCTTTGTAAGCTCTATATTCTTTTGATTATACTCAATTGTACTAGATAAAATATTTAGCGTTAATCCATTATACTCGATTACATCCATATTAGAGTTATTTGGATAAGCTCTTTTAAGAAGGGCATTTATTCTAGCCAAAAGTATTTGAGTATTATATGGTTTTGTAATAAAATCATCTCCACCTAATGTAATTGACATCAGTTCATCAATATTTGTATTTCTACTTGTTATAAATATTATTGGTATATTTGAAAAACTTCGTATCTCTGTACATATCTTAAATCCATCATTATTAGGTAAATTTATATCTAATAAAATTAAGTCTGGACTACTGTCTTTTACTGTTTGTGATATTTTATTAAAATCTGTTGGTTTTAAGATTGAGTATCTGTTTGCTATTAGTAAATTTCCTATTTCATTTTGTAATTGTTCATTATCATCTACTATCATTATTGTAAACATGTTGTTCTCTCCATATATAATTTGTTTTTTGTTATTAATTATATTATCTTACTAATTGGATAACTTCAAGTTAAAGAAAGTACAACTTTAATTTATACATTTTTTAGAGTATTAAAATCTCCTTGCAATAAAAAAAGAGAGTAAAATATACAAACGTCTATTTTACCCTCTTTTTTTATTATAATATAAATTTTTATTTAACTAAACTTCTTATATGTCCTATCATATATAATGAACCTGCTGCAATTATTACTTCGTCTTCTTTAGCATTATCAATTACATATTTTACGGCATCTTCTATTTTAGGTATTGCTACTACATCTTTTCCGTATTTTTCGATTTTAGATTTTAATTCTTCACAACTTATTGCTCTATCGCTATCTGGAGTAGTAGTTACAACCTTTTGGAACTTGTCCATTAATAAATCTAAAACAGAATCTATATCTTTGTCTGCTAACATACCTATTAAGAAAGTTAATTTTTTACCTTTGAAGTTCTTTTCTAATGCATTTTTTAGAGATTTTGCACCATCTTCATTATGTGCACCATCTATTATAAATACAGGATTATCTTTTATTTTTTCTATTCTTCCTGGCCATTTAGTATCATGGAATCCTTTTTTAATAGCTTCATTAGTTATTTTAACTCCACGCTTATCTCTTATAGTTTTTAGTACAGTAAGAGCTAAAACAGCATTGTTAACTTGGTGGTCTCCTATTAATTGTATTTCCATGTCTTCAAATTTTTCACCATCTACTACACAATCAAATATTTGAGATGATATATCTGATTTTTTAATGTTTATTGAGTCAAAATCTACTTCTATATATTCAGAATTTTGTTCTTTACAAACATCTTTTATAACTTGTGCTGCCTCATCTTTTTGTTTATAAGATATTGTAATTCCATTAGGTTTTATTATTCCTGCTTTTTCATAAGCTATTTTTGCTAAAGTATCACCTAATATTCCTATATGATCTAAACTTAGGGAAACTATTACACTTGCAAGACAATCTTTTATAACGTTAGTAGCATCATATCTACCACCTAATCCAACTTCTAAAGCAACATAATCTACACCTTGCTCCCAATAGTAGTAAAATGCCATAGCTGTCTCTATTTCAAACTCTGTTGGATAAGCAAAACCTTCTTCTACCATTTGTTCTATTTTTTCTCTCATTAATGTTACAATTCTAGCAACATCTTCTTCTGGGATATTTTCTCCATTTATTCTTATTCTTTCTGTGAATTTTTCTAGATATGGAGATGTATAAAGACCTACTTTATACCCTTGAGCTTGCAATGCATTTGAGATAAAAGAACATACTGAACCTTTTCCATTAGTTCCTGCAACATGTATTATTTTTAATTTCTCTTGAGGATTACCTAATAGCTCAAGTAATTTTAATGAGTTTTCAAGCCCTAATCTAATCCCAAATTTATGAGATTCTTCTATAAATTTTAATGATTCTTGATAATTCAATGTCTATATTGCTACCAAAATTAAATTTTAGATAGCTCTCCTTTCTTATATTAATATTTCTAAATTGTAACTTATGTATTTTATTATACAATAATTGCACATATATTACTCATATTATATATTATAATACATTTCCAGGTATTGGTTATGTTTTCAATATAGAAATTAATATAAAAATATTTTTAGACATTGATATCGTTAGCCTAGACGCTCTAAATATTCTTCTAGCGTTTCTGAATTGTTATATATCTCTTTTGCTACTTTTTTCCCTACATATCTAATATGCCAAGGTTCATAATTATATCCTGTAATATCGGTTTTACCTTCTAAATAACGTAAAATAAATCCGTATTTATATGCATTATCGGCAAGCCACTTTGCCTCTTTACTATTTTTATCAAAGCAGCGAGATGAATTTGTGATATCTATTGCTAAACCAGTTTGATGTTCACTCGAACCTGGTGAAGCGACATATTGTAAAGTGTAACTTTTCCCCTTTTTTTTACAATAGCTATTATAGACTTCAACTTGTGTTTGATATGACCTGTATCCTGACGAGCCAATTAAAGTTATATTTTCATCTTTTGCAGCATTAACTAATCTTTCTAAAGCCTTTGCTGCATGTTTTTGCAGTTGCATTTCTTCTTCAGTACAATCCTCTAAAAAAGGTATATTGGGCCTTACTAAATTCTCTGGTACATAATCGTTTTCCAAAAAATTCTGTTTATTTACGATAATTAAATCGTTGCCTTTTGCCTTTGAGGCTGATGTTAATACACTCGTATCCTCAACTCTTTTTACTAAATTCGATAAAGTACTTCCTTCTGATTTATTTTCTAGTTTCCAACTTATAACCCCTGTAAAACAAATAAATAAAACTATAATTAGTGCTAATAATTTTGAAGCTTTTAATAAATCAACTCTTCTATTCATTATGACCCCTCCTTATACTTTATAGCTTAATGTATAAGTATTAATTAATTTATACTTATTACTTAAAATTGACTTTCATAAATACCAATGATAATTACTATAATTTACAAATAATTTGTACCAATACTATTATTATAGTACTTTGTATTTTTTCTAACAACAAAAAAAGGAGCATCCAAAATAAATATGCTATTTTGGAATACTCCTTTTAATTTAGTTTTTTAATTATTTTATTTTAGCTTCTATGCTTTCTAATCTTTCTAATACTGATTTAAGCATTTCTTCATATTTTTCTTTTTTAGCTTTTTCTTCGTTAACTAATTTTTCTGGAGCCTTAGCTAAGAAGCCTTGGTTAGATAATTTTCCGTTAACTCTTTTTATTTCGCCTTCTATTTTAGCTTTTTCTTTATTTAATCTATCTAATTCTTTGCTGAAGTCTACTAATTCATCAAGTGGTATAAATATTTTAGCACCTTCTATAACAACACTTACAGCATCTTCTGGTATATTTTCTTCAGTCATTTGTATTTGAACTTCTGAAGCAGATGCTAATGTTACGAAGTAATCTTTACCAGCTTCTATAGCAGATAATTTTTCTTCAGTTGGTATTATTATAACTTTAGCTTTCTTTGATGGTGGAACATCCATTTCAGCTCTTGCGTTTCTTATGTTTCTTATACCTTCCATTGCAAGTTCCATCATAGCTTCATCTTCAGCCATATTGTCTTCTTCTTTGTAGTGTGGCCATTCAGAAACCATTATACTGCCTTCTACTGTTGGTAGACAAGTGTAGATTTCTTCTGTTATGAATGGCATATATGGATGTAATAATTTAAGTATTTTTTCTAATACGTAAGTTAATACATATAAAGCAGTTTGTTTAGCTTCTTTGTCTTCACCATATAATCTTGGTTTAACTATTTCTATATACCAGTCACAGAATTCAGACCAAGCAAAGTCTTCAACTTTTGTAGCTGCTATACCTAAATCGAATTTATCCATGTTTTCTGTAACTTCTTTAGCTACTCTATTAGCTCTAGATATTATCCATTTGTCTGCTAATGTGAAGTTAGCTTCTACAGATTCTCTTGTTACTCCGTTCATTATTTCATCATCTATGTTCATGAATATGAATCTTGATGCATTCCATAATTTATTTGCGAAGTTTCTTGATGCTTCAACTCTTTCGAAGTAGAATCTCATATCATTTCCTGGAGAGTTTCCTGTTATTAACATGAATCTTAATGCATCTGCACCGTATTCATCTATAACTTCTAATGGGTTTATACCATTTCCAAGAGATTTACTCATTTTTCTACCTTGAGAGTCTCTAACTAATCCATGTATTAAAACATGTTCGAATGGAGTTTCATTCATGCAGAACATACCTGCAAATGCCATTCTTACAACCCAGAAGAATATTATATCGTATCCTGTAACAAGTACATTTGTTGGATAGTAGTATTCTAATTCTTCAGTATTGTGTGGCCAACCTAATGTTGAGAATGGCCATAAAGCAGATGAGAACCAAGTATCTAATACGTCTTCATCTTGTTTAAATTCACCGCATCCACATTTTTCACAGCTGTGTGGAGCTTCTTTAGCAACTACTACATCGCCACATTCTTGACAGTAGTATGCTGGTATTTGGTGACCCCACCATAACTGTCTAGATATACACCAGTCTCTGATGTTTTCTAACCATTGTAGGTAAGTTCCTGTTCCATATCTTTCTGGAACGAATTTTAAATCTCCGTTTTTTAATATATCTATAGCAGGTTTTGCTAATTCATCCATTTTAACGAACCATTGTTCAGATAATCTTGGTTCAACAACTGTATGACATCTGTAGCAAGTACCAACAGCATGTGGATGAGGAACTATTTTGATTAAGAATCCTTGTTCTTCTAAATCTTTTATAAGTTCTTTTCTACATTCGTATCTGTCCATTCCTGCGTATTTTCCGCAAAGTTCGTTCATAGAACCATCTTCGTTCATTACGTTGATTTGTTCTAAGTTATGTCTTTGACCAACACCGAAGTCATTAGGGTCGTGAGCTGGAGTCATTTTAACAACACCAGTACCGAATTCCATATCAACATAGTCATCAGCAACTATTGGAAGTTCTCTTCCTACTATTGGAAGTATTACAGTTTTACCAACTATGTCTTTGTATCTTTCATCATCTGGGTTAACAGCTATACCAGTATCCCCTAACATTGTTTCAGGTCTAGTAGTAGCTACTTCTAAGAATTGGTCGCTATCTTTTAGATAGTATTTTATGTGATAGAAGTTACCGTCTTTTTCTTCGTGTTCTACTTCTGCATCTGATAAAGTAGTTTTACAATCTGGACACCAGTTTATTATTCTGTTTCCTCTGTATATATGACCTTTTTCATATAATTTTACGAAGAACTCAGTAACAGCTTCATTACAACCTTGATCCATTGTGAATCTTTCTCTGTCCCAGTCACAAGAAGAACCTAATTGTTTCATTTGGTCAACTATAACTCTACCGTACTCATCTTTCCAGTCCATAGCTCTTTTTAAGAATTCTTCTCTTCCTAATTCGTACTTAGATTTTCCTTCTTCTTTTCTTATTTTTTCAACAACTTTAACTTCAGTTGCTATAGAAGCATGGTCAGTTCCTGGTTGCCATAATGCTTCATATCCATCCATACGTTTCCATCTTATAAGAACATCTTGTAAAGTATGGTCAAGTGCATGACCCATGTGAAGTTGTCCTGTTATATTTGGTGGTGGTAAAACTATACAGAATGGTTTTTTGTCTGGATTTGGGCTTGATTTGAAGTAACCTTTATCCATCCACTCTTGATATAATCTTTGTTCAAAGTCTTTTGGATTATAAGTTTTTGATAAATTTGCTTTAGTCATCCTTTTCCTCCTTAAAATTTTATATTAAAGTTCTTTTAACTCTTTTTGCATAATTTGATAATTATTTTCGTTTAAACCAACATTTTTATTAAAATATTAATATAAATGAAATAAATTAAGATGATTTCAATAAAAAAGAGCTTTCCATCCATCTAAGGACGAAAAGCTCGCGTTACCACCTTAATTTTAAGATATAATTATAAAAATAATATCTTAACTCTCAATAGATTTAACGATTCTCACCGTCTAAACTTACTACTATTTCTGTTTAGAGACTCCAAAGCTACATTCTGTAAATCTTATCTAGGAAAATCTTTCAGCAGTTGATTTCCTTCTCTGTTAGCAGTATTTACATACTCCTCTTCTTCTCAGTCTTTATTTATTAATAATTAATTTTTATTATATCTAATATACTTTATTATTGTCAATCCAAATTTTTTTATACAATAATATACTACAAATTTGAATTAAACTAATCCTTGTGCCATCATAGCATCTGCAACTTTTATGAATCCTGCTATATTAGCTCCAACAACATAGTTTCCTTCAAATCCATATTCTTTAGCAGCATCTCTTGAATTTCTGAATATGTTAACCATTATATCATGTAATTTTTCATCAACTTCTTCAAATGTCCAAGATAATCTCATGCTATTTTGGCTCATTTCTAATGCTGAAGTAGCAACCCCACCTGCATTAGCTGCTTTAGCTGGTGCTACTAATACACCTTTTTCTAAGAAATACTCTACAGCTTCGTTAGTACAAGGCATGTTTGCACCTTCACCTACTGCAAATGTTCCATTTTCAACTAATAATTTAGCATCTTCTAAATCTATATCATTTTGAGTTGCACAAGGTAATGCTACATCTGCTTTAACAGTCCATACGCCTCTTCCTTCAAAGTATTTAGCAGATGGTCTTCTTTCTGCATATTCTTTTATTCTCTTTCTTTCAACTTCTTTTATTTGTTGGATTAATGCTACATCTATACCATCTTCATCAACTATATATCCATTAGAGTCACTCATAGCAACTACTTTTGCACCTAATGATTGAGCTTTTTGAACTGCATATATTGCAACGTTTCCTGAACCTGATACAACAACTCTTTTTCCTTCAAGAGTTTTTCCTGATTCTTTTAACATTTCTTCAACAAAATAAATTAAACCATATCCTGTTGCTTCAGTTCTTGCTAGAGAACCTCCGAAAGTTAGACCTTTTCCTGTTAAAACTCCTTGGTCATTTGCATTTCTAAGTCTCTTATATTGACCATATAAATATCCTATTTCTCTACCTCCAACACCTATATCTCCTGCTGGTACATCTGTGTTTGGTCCTATGTGTCTATATAATTCTGTCATAAAGCTTTGGCAGAATCTCATTATTTCTCTGTCTGATTTTCCTTTTGGATCGAAATCAGAACCACCTTTTCCTCCGCCTATTGGAAGACCTGTTAATGAGTTTTTGAATATTTGCTCAAACCCTAAGAATTTTACTATACTTAAGTTTACTGATGGATGGAATCTAAGACCACCTTTGTATGGTCCTATTGCAGAGTTAAATTGTACTCTAAATCCTCTATTTATTTGGATTTCTCCTTTATCATCTATCCAAGGAACTCTAAACATAATTTGTCTTTCTGGTTCTACTAAACGATCTAATATTTTTTCATCTACATATGTTGGATTTTTTTCTAATACAGGAACTAATGAAGTTAATACTTCCTCAACAGTTTGATGGAATTCTCCTTGTCCTGGATTTTTTGCTTTTACATCTTCTATAACTTGTTCAACTATTTGTTTTACGTTCTTTTCCATATTAATATCTCCTTTTGCCCTTTTGATTAGTCTTTTTATTATTTATACATTATACATATTTTGGAATATAAATTACAGTATATTATGAAAATTTATACATATTTTTTTGTTTTTATATCAAAAATGTATTTTCTTTTGGATTTTATATGTTAATTGTTTTATTTTAAGTTCAAAATCATAATAATTGTATTTATATCTTTATTTATTTTTTTACACAAATAAATAAGAGTTATAAAATAGATACATTACTGCACTATCTTATAACTCTCATTTTTATTTATATTAAACTATGCCTTGTGCCATCATAGCATCTGCGACTTTTATAAATCCTGCTATATTAGCACCAACTAAATAATTTCCTTCAAATCCATATTCTTTAGCTGCATCTCTTGTATTTTTAAATATATTTACCATTATACCATGTAGTTTTTCGTCAACTTCTTCAAAACTCCAAGATAATCTCATACTATTTTGACTCATTTCTAATGCTGAAGTTGCAACCCCACCTGCATTAGCTGCTTTAGATGGGGCTAGTAATATCCCTTTTTCCAAGAAATATTGTTCAGCTTCATTAGTACAAGGCATATTCGCACCTTCACCTACTGCAAATGTTCCATTTTCAATAATTATCTTAGCATCATCTAAATCTATTTCATTTTGAGTTGCACAAGGTATAACTACATCAGCTTTCACTGTCCATATACCTTTATTTCCTTCAAAGTATTTTGCTGATGGTTTTCTAATAGCATATTCTTTTATTCTCTTTCTTTCAATTTCTTTAATTTGTTGTATAAGTGGTAAGTCTATTCCATCTTCATCAAATATATATCCAGAAGAATCGCACATAGCAACTACTTTTGCACCTAATTCTTGTGCTTTTTTAACTGCATATATTGCTACATTTCCTGCTCCAGATATAACTACAGTTTGACCTTTTATAGTCTTTCCTGCTTCTTTTAACATTTCTTCAACAAAGTAGATTATACCAAATCCAGTTGCTTGAGTTCTTGCTAAAGAACCACCATAAGTTAGACCTTTTCCTGTTAATACGCCTTGGTCATTTGCATTTCTAAGTCTCTTATATTGACCATATAAATAACCTATTTCTCTACCTCCAACACCTATATCTCCTGCTGGAACATCTACATTTGGACCTATATGTCTATATAATTCTGTCATAAAACTTTGGCAAAATCTCATTATTTCATTATCTGATTTTCCTTTTGGGTCAAAGTCAGAACCACCTTTTCCTCCTCCTATTGGAAGACCTGTCAATGAGTTTTTAAATATTTGTTCAAATCCTAAAAACTTGATAATACTTAAATTAACAGATGGATGGAATCTAAGACCACCTTTATATGGTCCTATTGCAGAATTAAATTGTACTCTAAATCCTCTATTAACTTGTATTTCTCCCTTATCATCTACCCAAGGTACTCTAAACATAATTTGTCTTTCTGGTTCTACTAAACGATCTAAAATTTTTGCATCAATGTAAGCTGGATTTTTTTCTAATACAGGAATTAATGAAGTTAATACTTCCTCGATAGTTTGATGGAATTCGTTTTGTCCTGGGTTTTTAACCTCAACATCTTTAATCACTTTCTCAACAATGTTTTTAACATTACTTTCCATTAAATCTTCACCTCTTGTATTTTTTAACATATTCTTACTTTGATAAATCATTAAAATATTTTTTGTCTAAATACTTTTATATATATTTTTTATATTTACATTGTACACTCTTTGTTAATAATTTTTCAATATATACATGTTATCTTTTACCATTTAGCTGTTTTTACCTTGTTTTTTCAGCTATTTCCGTTGTTTTCTTAATTTTTAAGCCATTTGTATAACTTTTATTGTTAATAAAATACTTAACCATTTTTCTATGTAAGAAAATTACTAAAACTAAATACTTGTCTCATTGAAGTTTATTTATATAAATTATATTTATTCATAGTTTTACAATAAATATAATTTTATATATAAAAAAAGAACTTACATTAAATCACTTAATGTAAGTTCTTTTTTTATAAAGTTGATAAATATTATATACTAGTTGAAATATTTATCCTATTTCAACCATAGTCCCCTTCTTCGCATATATTATTTTTTCACATATATTTGTTATATGATCTCCTATTCGCTCTAAGTATCGACCTATAAATAGAAGTCTTACTCCTTGACTAATATTACTCTCCGGATCCCTATACATAACCTTTAATGAATCTTCTCTTATTTTAGAATATAGTTTATCTAACTCTCTATCTGTTAATGCAATTTGATATGCTAATTCGTCATCTTCATTTAGGAATGCTTCGTTTAAAGCTTCAAGCATTTTTGAACACATTTCAGACATCCTAGGTATATCGATTAACTCTTTTATATATTCATTTTCTCCTATTGCTACAATTTCTTTGCATATATTTACTGCATAATCGCCTATTCTTTCTAGCTCAGTAGATATATCAGATAAAACGTATATATATCTTAAGTCCTTAATCATTGGATGTTTTGAAGCCATTAATTCTACACTTCTATCTCTTATGTACTCTCTAAGTAGGTCAATATCATCATCATTTTCCATTATTCTCTTAGCTTGTTCTAAATTTCTATTAACCATACTTTCAACAGATAATAATACTGCCTCTTGACACTTTTTTATCATTCCTGAAGTATACTCTTTTAGAGTTTCTATACTTAAAACTATATCTTCATTCGTCATAATAATACTAACTCCTTTGCTCTTAGATTAAAATTTAATTAAAAATAGATTTTTAATCTCTGCCAAGTAAATTTTTAGTTTGCCTAATAATTAATCTATTAAAGAATTATCATATGTGCCTCTTTATTTACTTGGAACAGATAGAAAACTTAACAAAGCGAAAGAGCTAGAATGTGAT
>NZ_JADPET010000055.1 GCF_015667935.1 Clostridium sp. 1001270J_160509_D11
GATAATTTGGAAGCAGGTATTTAATATGATAGATAGAAAAACAATGATAAAGAGAATAAATGAAGAAATAGATAAATTAAAACATAAAGGCATAGTTGTAAATATAAAAATGCCTATAAAAGAAGAAGATAAGTTTTCTACATATAGTACTCATGAGTTAAATTCTATCTCATATCAAGTTATTTATGCTCCAAAAGATATCTTATTATATGAAGACGAATATTATATAAATTTCTTTTTAAATTATTTAATCAATTTATATACTAAAAGTGATAAGATACTTTATCTTCTAGAAAATATAAAAGAAGATGCATGTGTTAGTTTGGGACTTGTAGACTATAATAGTTATTTTCACTTTACAAAAGATAAGGTGATAGTAAATATAGATACTTTTTCACATGACAATAAAATATTTAAACATCTTATAGATATATATGATAAAAATCCAAGGGTATTTATAAGGAATATAATTAAAAATTCACTTATAAATGAGTTTAATGATCTATTAAGAAATGGTAAAATGAGATTTTTTAACTCAACTATTTTTAATGTAAAGATAAAAGGCAAAAAATACGCTGTATTTACAACTTCTAATTCAAAAGAAAAAATAATGTATATATTAGATGAAGAAAATAACTATATAGATTTATTTGATGAGAGATATTCAAAAATACTAAAAAAACTATCTTTAGTAAATAGTCTTTAAAATTAAGTGAATTAGGGGAGATATTATGTACTATATAAATAAAACGTATCTATATTCTAAAAAGAATATAGCTGGATTTGAAATATTAGATAATGAAGATAAAGATTTTAGAGAGCTTTTACATGTAGATGAAGCTATAGAATTTATAAAAAATAAAGGTGGTAAAATATATAATGCAACTTTATATAAAAAGAAAAAAGACAAATTTGATAGAGTAATTTACGATATAAAAGCAGATGGAGAAAATTTAAAAGATTTAAAAGATAGAAATATTATTTTTAACTTAGCTATAATATTTAATGATAGAGAAAGATATTACGAAGAATATAAAGAACTCTTTATGAAATATCTATGTATTGCTAATTTCTAATATTGAATAAAAATGAGATAAATAGGAAAGGATATATTTATAAAATCGATTTTATAAATATGTCCTTTTTTAATTCTAAGGAAATTATATATTATCTGGTTTGTGGATAATGTATAATTTCTAACCTATTAACTAAAGCAACGGACGTAGTCGTTGGCGCCATGAGCGAAGCGAATTTTTTATATTTATTTATAAATATAATTTATTAAAATGAATTGAATGAAATCTAAATCTTAAAATCTATAAATAAAGTTTCTTTATTGACATAATAATATGTTTAAATTTAAGTTTTTTGTAAATGATCACAATGAAAGGATAATTGCCCAAATTTAATCTTATATGAAATACAAAGCGAAAAATGATAAAGAATATAATGAACATGTAAAATCTGAACATATATCTATTTTACATAAAAACAATAAAACTAAAAGGGAAAAGATACTATTTAAACATTATATTAAAAAGAAAAAGATAACAGATTTTATAAGGTTTCATTTCGAAGAGGATTTTGATATAAAAGAAATCTTAACATATGAGTATACTTATTTAAAATTTGAAAATTGTATTTTTTATAAAAAGGTAGATTTCTCTAATTTTATTTTTAATGGGAAAATAGAATTTTTAAATTGCAAGTTTTTAGGCGATATATTATTTTTTGATTCTACTATAAATGCAAACTTAGTTATGAACAGTAACTATTTTGTAGAAAAAATAATAAATAACAAAATATTTAAAAATACAAATATAAACTGCCAAAGTTTTGAATTGATTGGAAATATAAATTTACCTCGGCTAGATGGAATTACATTTTCAAAAGAAACTAAATTTACATTAAAAGACTGCCACTATACTCCAAACTACAACTATATAGGCAAGGTAAACTATACTATAGCTGAGATACAAGCTGAAAAAATACATGATGATAAAAATATAGGATACTATACTTATTATGAAAGAAAATACAACACTATAAATAGAAGTGATTTTTTAAACTATGGTGAGTACTTACTATCTAAAATACTAAACTATATAGCTAGAGAATTGATGGGATATGGTGAGCATTTAAGTAAATTTTTTTTATACATTATATCAATAATAAGTATTTTTGCGTTTATATACATGTTAATAGGGGTCACAACTACATCTGGAGACATAATAAAATTTAATATTAAAAATATAAACTCTATATTTGAAATCTTTAAGATGTATATTGAGTTTTGGTATTTTTCGGTTATAACATTCTCAACAGTAGGCTTTGGAGATATGATGATAAATGGCATAATAGGCAAAATTCTAGTATGTCTTGAAGTTTTTATTGGTATTACAATACAAAGCACATGGGCTGCACTAATAATAAAAAGGATGTTTAGATAAATTAATAATACTCTGAGATAAATAAATGAAGGTAAGTAAATAATTACTAGCTTAAAAAATCATACCTTGTGAAAAATAATAAAGTATTTATTATTAACTTGGAAGGTGAAAGACTTGAAAAAATTTGTTTCAAAAATATTATTGATATCTATACTCCTAAATATTTTTACCTTTAATACTTGTCTAGCTTATGACAATATTGATAGGTATTCAAAAGGATCTATATTAATAGATCAATTGACAAATAGAACACTATATGAAAAAAATCCTGATAAAAAAATGCCTTTAGCCAGTTTAAGTAAGATGATGACATTTTTAATAGCGATAGAGTCTATAAAAGAAGGCAAAGTAAAAGAAAATGACATCATAGAAATAGATGCAGAGATAGCTAAAGTAAAAGGTTCATCTTATAAATTAAAAGTAGGCGAGAAAGTACCTCTTATAGAACTTATGAATGGACTTATGATTGTATCGGGAAATGATGCGGCAATAGCAATCGCAAAACATATAGGTGGCAGCGTAGATGACTTTGTAAAAATTATGAATAAAAAGACTAAAGAGCTTGGAATGAAAAATACAAAATTTATAAATCCAAACGGTCTACCAGTTTATAATTTGAAAGAGCCTTCAAAACCTCCTATGGAAAATATATCTACACCAAGAGATATATCTATACTCGCTAAGTATATGTTCGATAATTATGAAAAAGAAGTAACATCTATAACAGATAAAGAAATATACTCTTATCCAGAAAGGGGCTTTTGTAAAAACAATACAAATGTATTACTTCAATTAATCCCTGATGTTGATGGAGTAAAAACAGGATATACTGGAAATGCAGGATATTGTCTGTGCTTTTCAATGAAAACATATAAAGGAAATAATAAAAGCGATTGTGATAATAGACTTATAGGTGTTGTTTTAGGTACAAACCATAAAAATAAAAGAACGCAAGCGTCTATGTCGCTTTTAAAATATGGCAAAGAAAATTTTGCTACAAAAAACATAATTCAAAAAGATCAACTAATTGGTAAAAAATATATATATGGAATACCAGAAATGGAAGTATGCTTAAAAGCTCAAGACAATCTATATATAACTTGTAAGCAAAATGAAAATATAAAAAGTGAAGTTACATTAAAGGAAATAAATTATCCAATTAAAAAGGGTGATTCATTGGGAGTTATAAAATACTATAATTCAGATGGAATAGAACTTGGAAGATTAGATATAATTAGCGAAAATAACTTAGAAGAAATAACATTTAAAAATAAAATGAAAATATTTCTAAGAGAGCATGGTTTTTAATTTTAAGTATAAAATAAGATAAAAAAAGTATTTTAATAATAGTAAAATAAAGGTTTCTATAAAAAAAATAATATGAAATAAATTAATAAAAATATATTAAATTAAAGTTATTGAAATTTATTTTTTCTTATGATATACTACAGAAGGTAAAAAAATAAAAAACAAAATTATTACACACGAAAATGGGATCCTTAAAAGGTGCCAGTAATGGTCGATTAGGGAGTTGAACATTTCGGAGGTATAAAACCAGGAGGTAAAAATGGCAGTAATATCAATGAAACAATTATTAGAAGCTGGTGTTCACTTCGGACATCAAACAAGAAGATGGAATCCTAAAATGGCTAAATACATCTTCACTGAAAGAAACGGAATCTATATAATAGATTTACAAAAAACAGTTAAAAAAGTTGAAGAAGCTTACAACTTCATGAAAGAAGTAGCTGAAACTGGTAAACCAGTTTTATTCGTAGGAACTAAAAAACAAGCTCAAGAAGCTATAAAAGAAGAAGCTGAAAGATGTGGAATGTTCTACGTAAACGAAAGATGGTTAGGTGGTATGTTAACTAACTACAAAACTATCCAAACTAGAATCAAAAAATTAAGAGAATTAGAAAGAATGGAAGAAGAAGGTGTATTCGAAGTTCTTCCTAAAAAAGAAGTTATAAAATTAAAAGCTTTAAAAGAAAAATTAGAAAAGAACTTAAACGGTATAAAAGAAATGCCTGAATTACCAGGTGCTATATTCGTAGTTGACCCAAGAAAAGAAAATATAGCTATACAAGAAGCTGCTAGATTAGGTATACCAGTTGTTGGTATAGTTGACACTAACTGCGACCCAGATGAATTAGATTATGCTATACCAGGAAATGATGATGCTATAAGAGCTGTAAAATTAATAACTGGTGCTATGGCTACTGCAATAATCGAAGGTAGACAAGGTGCAGAAGAAGAAGTTGTTGAAGAAGCAGAAGAAGTACAAGAATAATCTTTTATAGAATATTAATTAACTTTGATACGAGAAATTGTATTTTTTAATACAATTTCTCAATAATTAAAAAAAATTAATGGTAAGGTTTCTCCTTGCCATTTTTAAGATAACAGGAGGAATTTAATTATGGCTAACGTAACTGCTAAAATGGTTAAAGAATTAAGAGACAGCACTGGAGCTGGAATGCTTGACTGTAAAAAAGCATTAGTAGAAGCTGATGGAAACATGGACAAAGCTGTTGATATATTAAGAGAAAAAGGTTTATCTAAAGCTGCTAAAAAAGCTGATAGAGTAGCTGCTGAAGGTTTAGTTGCTATAAAAATAAGCGACGATAACACTAAAGCAACAGTAGTAGAAGTAAACTCAGAAACTGACTTCGTTGCTAAAAACGAAGATTTCAAAACTTTCGTAGCTGATGCTGCTGAAATGGCATTAAACACTACTGCTACAGACATAGAAGCTTTATTAGAAGAAAATCATGCAGAAGGTAAAGCTTTAAAAGACGTATTAAACGACAGAATAGCTACAATAGGAGAAAAATTAGACTTCAGAAGATTCGAAACTATAACTTCAGAAGGTCAAGTATCAGGATACATACATGGTGCTGGTAAAATAGGTGTTTTAGTTGAATTATTAACTGACGCTAGAGATGAAAGAGTATTAGCATTAGGAAAAGATATAGCTATGCAAGTTGCTGCTATGAATCCTAAATACGTTTCAAGAGATGACGTTGATGCTGAATACTTAGCTCATGAAACAGAAGTTTTAACTGCACAAGCATTAAACGAAGGAAAACCTGCTAACATAGTAGAAAAAATGATAAAAGGTAGATTAGAAAAAGAATTAAAAGAAGTTTGCTTATTAGAACAAACATTCGTTAAAGATTCTGATTTCACAATCAAAAAATTAGTTGCTGATGTAGCTAAAAATGTTGGTAGTGACATAAAAGTTGGTAGAGTTGTAAGATTCGAAGTTGGCGAAGGTATAGAAAAGAAAGAAGAAAACTTTGCAGAAGAAGTTGCTAAGCAACTTAAATAATCGACGACCAAAAGAGAACACTTACGTGTTCTCTTTTTTGTAAGTACCAAAACTTTAAATTTTAATTAGTAAAATATACGTTTAGGAGGATTTCTATGGATAAACCAAAATACAAAAGAGTATTATTAAAACTAAGTGGGGAAGCTTTAGCTGGAGATAGAGGTATTGGAATAAACAACGAAGTTGTTAACGAAATCGCAGTAGCTATCAAAAAAATAAGAGAAATAGGTGTAGAAGTAGCAGTAGTTGTTGGAGGAGGAAACTTCTGGAGAGGTAGAACTTCTGAAGGAATGGACAGAACAACAGCAGACTACATAGGAATGCTAGCTACAGTTATGAATGCTATGGCTTTACAAGATGCTCTAGAAAATATGGACGTAGCAACTAGAGTTCAAACAGCTATAGAAATGAGACAAATAGCAGAACCTTATATCAGAAGAAAAGCTGTAAGACATTTAGAAAAGGAAAGAGTTGTAATATTTGGCGCAGGAACTGGAAATCCATACTTCTCAACAGATACAGCAGCGGCATTAAGAGCGGCAGAAATGGAATCAGAAGTTATATTACTAGCTAAAAACGTAGATGGTGTATATGACAAAGATCCAAAAGTACATGCAGATGCAGTAAAATTTGACCAATTAACTTATCTTGATGTTATACAAAGAGAGCTTAAAGTTATGGACTCAACAGCTACATCTTTATGTATGGATAATAACATTCCAATAAAGGTATTTAAGCTTACTACGGAGAATATATTAAGAGCAGTATATGGAGAAAATATAGGGACAACTGTAGAATAATTTAATAAAAATTAGGAGGAAGTAATATGAAAGAATTACAAAAAAAATTACAAGCACAAATGGACAAGACTATCGAAGCTCTTAAATTTGAATTTTCAACAATAAGAGCAGGTAGAGCAAATGCACAAATGTTAGATAAAATAAGAGTGGATTACTATGGAACACCAACACCAATAAACCAAGTAGGTTCTATATCTGTTCCTGAACCAAGAACTCTTCTTATAAACCCATGGGACAAAAGTGCAATGAAAGACATAGAAAAAGCAATAATGAACTCTGATTTAGGTCTTAACCCAACTAACGATGGTGATGTTATAAGATTAAACATACCAGCTTTAACAGAAGAAAGAAGAATAGAGTTAACTAAACAAGCTAAAAAAGCTTCTGAAGAATTCAAAGTTAGAATAAGAAACGAAAGAAGAGACGCTAACGATAAACTTAAAAAAATGCAAAAAGACGGCGAAATAACTGAAGACGAATTAAAAAGAGGTCAAGACGACGTTCAAAAATTAACTGATAAATATACTAAAGAAATAGATGTATTATTAGCTGCAAAAGAAAAAGATATAATGGCGGTATAATCTTGAAAGAATACAATAGACTATTAGGACTTCATCTAGATGAGGTAAAAACATTTTTTGAGAATGAAAATATTAAATATACTATTACAGAGATCCGAGGAAGAAAAGATAAAGAGAAACTTATAATTCCTAGAGTTATAAAAATTTCTCAAAAGGAAAATAGTATAGAATTAATTGTAACTTATTTTTCTGACTCCTTATTATAGGAGTCAGAAATTGTATTGGAGAGAAAATATGGACAATATGTTTTTTGATATAGATATAAATAACTTGCCTAAACACATTGCAATCATAATGGACGGTAATGGAAGATGGGCAAAGAAAAGATTTTTACCTAGAACAGCTGGACATAAAGCAGGCGTTGAAACAGTTAGAAAAGTTATAACAGAATGTAAAAGATTAGGTATAAAACATGTTACATTATATACTTTTTCTACAGAAAACTGGAAAAGACCAGCACTAGAAGTAGAAACTCTAATGACATTATTACAAAGTTATTTGAAAAAAGAAGTAGAAGAATTAAATATAAATAATGTAAAATTAACAGCTATTGGAGATATAGAAAAATTACCAAAGTCGTGCTTAGACGAGCTAAAAAGAGCTATGGAATTGACAAAAGATAACGATGGACCAAATTTAAACTTAGCTTTAAATTATGGTGGTCGATATGATATCACAGAGGCAGTTAAACAAATTTCTAGAGATATTGAAAATCATACGTTAGATTCTGAAAGTATAACAGAAGAAACTATAAAAAATTATCTAAGTACTAAGTCGCTTCCAGACCCAGATTTAGTTATAAGAACAAGTGGGGAACAAAGATTGAGCAATTTCTTGCTTTGGGAACTAGCTTATGCTGAGTTGTATTTTACTGATGTATATTGGCCTGATTTTGATGAAAAAGAGCTTCAAAGAGCTATATATGCATATCAAAACAGAGATAGGAGATTTGGGGGACTTAAATAAGGAGTGTCTTTATGAAAACCAGAATTTTAGCAGGGCTAGCCTTAGTTCCATTATTACTATTAGTTATTTTGGGTGGATTACCTCTATATATAGGCGAATTTATAATTATTTCAATAGCGATTAATGAATTTTATAAAGCCTTTAAAGTTAAACAAATTAATCCAATATTTAGCTTAGGATATATATTTGCATTTTACTTATTTATAAAAAACTGTTTCGGTTTAAGAATGAACTACACTTATATAGTGATGTTTATTTTATTTATATGTTCTATTATACCTATGTTACAATGTAAAAGAAATATTATGGATATAGTAGTAACATTTTTCGGCATTTTTTATGTTGGAGTTCTTATAGACTTTATAGTACTAACTATGGATGGTTTTGTAGATGGTAAAAAATTAGTTTGGCTTGTATTTATAATATCATTTATTACTGATACTTTTGCGTATTTTTCAGGATATTTATTTGGAAAACACAAGCTTATACCAAATGTAAGTCCTAAAAAAACAATAGAAGGAAGTATAGGTGGTATACTTGGAAGTACAATATGTTGCTTAATATTTGGATACATATTTAAATTAGATATAGTAATGATGATAGTAATTGGGAGTATAGGAAGTATAATCGCACAAATTGGGGATTTATTTGCATCTTCAATAAAAAGATATGTAGGAATAAAAGATTATGGTAATTTAATACCAGGACATGGTGGAATATTAGATAGATTTGATAGTGTAATCCTTGTTGCACCATTTGTTTATAGTGCCATAATACTTTTTATTAAATAAAAGCTGGCTCAAACTTTTTGAGGCAGCTTTTATCTCGTATAGGGAAAAATGATTTAAAATAATTAAATTATACAGATTTTAAATACAAATATATTGTTGCTTTTTAAACAAAGTATTATAATTTTTTTTAGACTGAACATATTAAATTATAGCAATAATATTATAACAAAAATTTAATATATTCAAAATAAAATAATGATATAATACATTTGTATAATTAATTGTTTATTATAAGGGAATGAGGTGAATGAATATGAAAAAGATTACATTACTAGGTTCGACTGGATCTATAGGAACACAGACGTTAGATGTAATTAGACAAAATAGAGATAAATTTGAAGTAGTAGCTATATCTGCAAATAGAAGTGTAGATTTAATATTAGAACAAATTTTAGAATTTAAACCAAAATATGCTGTACTATATGAAAGAGAAAGTGCAGAAAAATTAAAAACTATGATACCAAAAGACATAGAAATAGAAATACTAGATTCTATAGACGGTCTT
The DNA here is from genome assembly GCF_015667935.1 of Clostridium sp. 1001270J_160509_D11. Lineage (GTDB taxonomy): Bacteria > Bacillota > Clostridia > Peptostreptococcales > Peptostreptococcaceae > Intestinibacter. The sequence continues at coordinate 9,428 of NZ_JADPET010000055.1, forward strand.
GTAAAAATATCTACACTAGATGAAGTAGATATAGTATTGACAGCATTAGTTGGTATGATTGGTCTTATACCGACTATGAAAGCAATAGAACATAAAAAGGATATAGCTTTAGCAAACAAGGAAACACTTGTAACAGCTGGGGAAATAGTTATGAAGGCCGCTGAGGAAAATGGAGTAAAAATACTACCTGTAGACAGTGAACATTCGGCTATATTCCAATGTTTAAATGGAGAAAATAAAAAACAAGTAAGTAAACTTATATTAACAGCTTCTGGAGGTCCATTTAGAGGAAAGAAAAAAGAAGATTTACTACATGTTACAAAAAACGAAGCATTAAAACATCCTAATTGGAGCATGGGTCAAAAAATAAGCATAGATTCTTCTACTTTAATGAATAAAGGGCTTGAGGTAATCGAAGCAAAATGGTTATTTGATGTAGATCATAAGGATATAGATGTAGTTGTGCATCCACAAAGTATAATACATTCTATGGTTGAATATATAGATACATCTGTGATAGCTCAGTTATCTATGCCAGATATGAGACTTGCTATTGAATATGCGCTTACATACCCAGATAGAATACATAGTAATTTTGAAAGAATCGATTTCAAAAAACTAAGTACTCTTACATTTGAAGAACCAGATATGAATACATTCCCATGTTTAAAATTAGCATATGATGCTTTAAAAGAGGGAAAAACATATTTAACAGTATTAAATGCTTCTAATGAAGTGCTTGTTGAGAAGTTTCTAAAAGACCAAATTGGATTTTATGATATACCTTATTATATAGAAAAATCTTTAGATGCTCATAATAGTATATTAAATCCAAAGTTAGATGATATCTTAGAAGTTGATAGATGGACTAGAAGTTATATAAATGATTTACTAAAATAGGAAGGTGAATATATGACAATAGTAATTGCATTATTATTATTTGGGATAATCATCCTAATACATGAATTTGGACATTTTTTATTAGCAAAGAAAAATGGTGTAACTGTCCATGAGTTTTCAATCGGGATGGGACCTAAAATCTATAGTAAAGAAAAAAACGGAACTGAGTATTCACTTAGGGTTTTACCAATCGGTGGTTATGTAAGCATGGAAGGTGAAGAAGACGGTTTCGATAGATCTGAAGAAGATGAAGAAAATTCAGGTAAGACTTTAATAATAGACAACGAAGACATAGAAGATAAAGATGGACATTCTGATGAAGATACAGTAAATGAAGGTTCTTTTGCAGAAAAAACAATCTTACAAAGAGCAAGTATAATATTTGCAGGACCATTTTTTAACTTCTTAGGTTGTATAGGTTTTTTAGTAGCCTTATTTTTAATGATAGGTATTCCTACAACAAAAGTAGGGACATTAGTAGATAATGCTCCTGCCCAAGAAGTAGGAATAAAAGTAGGAGATGAAATCAAATCTGTAAATGGTCAAACTGTAAACTCATCTACAGATATAACAAATATAATATCATCTTCTAAAGGTGAAAAAATAAGTATAGTAGTAGAAAGAGACAATAAAGAAATTAAATTCGATATTAATCCTACATACAATAAAGATACTAAAACATATATAATCGGTATAACTTTTGATAGAACAAAAAATATAATTAAATCATTTACAACTGCCTTGACTACAACATGGGACATAACTGTTCAAATGGTTGAGTTCTTAGGACAATTAGTTACAGGTAGAGTTGCAGGAGGAATATCAAATTCTGTCGCTGGACCAGTTGGAGTAATAGGTATGGTTTCAGATGCAGCTAAAATGGGTATAACTAATTTATTATATCTAGGTGCAGTAATAAGTTTAAACTTAGGAATTATGAACTTAGTTCCATTCCCTGCCTTAGATGGTGGTAGACTACTTTTATTATTAATAGAAGCTTTAAGAGGTGGTAAAAAACTAGACCCAAGTAAAGAAGCTATGATAAATATAGTAGGTATGAGTGTACTGATGGCATTTATGCTATTTATAACATATAAAGATATTTTAAGATTATTCTAATTATATGTGATTACAATTATTCTAATCAAAATAGAAGGTGAACTATGAGTTACAAAAGAAAAATTACTAGAGAAGTCAGAGTTGGGGATGTGAAAATTGGAGGAAATAATCCAATTTCTGTTCAATCTATGACTAATACAGACACAAGAGATGTTGAAAAGACAGTAGCACAAATAAAAAGGCTTGAAGAAGCTGGATGCGATATAGTTAGGGTCGCTGTTGTAGATATGGATGCAGCAAAATGCATATCAAAAATAAAAGAGCAGGTAAATATACCTATAATTGCAGATATACATTTTGACTATAGATTAGCTCTAGAAGCTATTGAACAAGGTATAGATGGGATAAGAATAAACCCAGGAAATATCGGAAGCATAGAAAGAGTAAGAGCTGTAGTTGAAAAATGTAAGGAAAGAGATTTAAAAATAAGAATAGGTGTAAATGGAGGTTCACTTGAAAAAGAACTTCTTAAAAAATACGGCTCTCCAACACCAGAAGCATTAGTTGAAAGTGCTATGGGGCATATAAAAATACTTGAAGATTTAGATTTTCATAATATAGTTATATCATTAAAATCTTCAAACATATACACAGCTGTAGAAGCATATGAGCTTATGAGCCAAAAGGTAGACTATCCACTTCATATAGGTATAACAGAAGCTGGAGGAGTTAGAGCTGGAACAATTAAATCTTCAATAGGGATAGGTTCTCTACTTCTAAAAGGAATAGGAGATACTATGAGAATATCACTTACAGGAGACCCTGTAGAAGAAGTTAAAGTAGGAAAAGACATACTAAGAAGTTTAAATTTATTAAACGACAAAATAAAAATAGTATCTTGTCCGACTTGTGGTAGATGCAATATAAATTTAATAGAAATTGCAAACGAAGTAGAAGAAAAAATACAAGATTTAAATAAAAATATGACAGTTGCTATCATGGGATGTGTCGTAAATGGTCCAGGAGAGGCTAGAGAAGCTGATATTGGTATAGCCGGAGGAAATGGCCAAGGAATACTATTTAAAAAAGGTGAAATAGTTAAAAAAGTTGCCGGAGATAAGTTAGTACAAACATTAATGGAAGAAATAGAAAATTTCGAAGATAATAAAGAAGATAAATAAATGATGTTAATCAATTTATCAACAAATCAGGGGGAATTTTATGATTAAATTCGATGTAACTAATGAGCTAATGTGTATAGCTAAAGGTAGTGGAAGATTCTATGCTAAAAAAGGCGCTATGGTCGCTTTTAAGGGCGATTTTAGATTTGAAAAGCTATTACTAGGACCTAATAATGGAGGAGGTCTAGGAGGGGCTTTATTTGGACATCTACAAAGAAGAATAACAGGTGAAAATATGCCTATCATGTCTGTTGAAGGACAAGGCGAAGTTTACTTAGCAGAAAATGCATATCATGTAGATGTTGTTCATTTAGAGCCAGGGGATTCAATAAATGTAGAAAGTGAAAATCTATTAGCATTTACAGAAGAGCTTACATACTCTACAACATTTGTAGGTTCTGGAGTAATATCTCAAAGAGGATTATTTTCTACCTATTTAAAAAATAATACAAATTCAGTACAAGATGTAGCGATTATAACAGATGGAAACCCTCTTATAATTGAAGCACCTTGTTGTGTAGATCCAGATGCAATAGTAGCATGGACAGGAAGAAAGCCAGAAGCTAAGGTTGCACAATTGTCATGGAAAAACTTAATAGGTCAAGCATCAGGTGAATCATATCACCTGCAATTTAATGAGCCAGGACAACTTGTCATAATTCAACCATCAGAGAGATTATCAGGGCTAAATATTGCAGTAGACTAAAATAAAATATAATTTATAAATAAATACCCTATACAAAGACATAAAGTTGTCTAACTGTATAGGGTATTTTTATAACTAATTTTAAAATGAAACTTAATGGAAATATTTTCTAATTATTAATATTCATGTAATAATTCTGTATTATTATATTTTATATAAAGAAAAAGATAAAAAGTGATACACAAAAAGTTACAAAAATGTAATTGTTAGAAAACTTATAATATGATATCATTATATTAATAACAACTTATATTGTATATATAAGTTGTAAAAGGGGGGCGAAAATATGATTGAAATTAAGAATATTGTGAAAACTGCAGGTGAAAAAGTTATACTTGATAATATATCCCTAACTATTGAAAGTGGAAGTTTTGTAGTTTTAATAGGGCCCAGTGGGTGTGGTAAAACCACCACATTAAAACTAATAAATAAACTTATTGAGCCTACAAGTGGTGAAATATATATAGATGGGAAAGCGATATCAAAAGAAGATCCAATCAAATTAAGAAGAAATATAGGTTATGTAATCCAAAATATAGGCCTATTTCCTCATCTAACTATAAAAGAAAATATCGAATTAATTCCAAAATTAAAGGGCGAAAAAACTGAACAAGAAATAAGTGACAATACAGAAAGACTTATAAAAATGGTAGGACTTGACCCAGATGAATTTCTATATAAATACCCTAGTGAATTGAGTGGTGGTCAGCAACAAAGAATAGGTGTTATAAGAGCGATTGCAACAGATGCAGATATAATTTTAATGGATGAACCTTTTAGTGCATTAGACCCAATCACAAGAACACAACTTCAAGAGTGGCTTTATGAACTGCAACAAGAACTTAAAAAGACGATTATATTTGTAACTCATGATATGGATGAAGCCTTAAAATTAGCTGATAAAATCTGTATTATGCAAGGGGGAAAAATACAGCAATATGATACAGCAGAAAATTTATTAAAACATCCAGTAAATAACTTTGTAAAAGACTTTATTGGAAGTGATAGATTGTGGAGTGCTCCAGAATATATAAAAGCTAAAGACATAATGATAAAAAATCCTGTAAAAGCAATTGAGACTAGAACAGTTATACAAGTTATGGAAATAATGAGAACAAACAAAGTCGATAGTATATTAGTAACTGATAAAAATAATTTATTAGTTGGAATTTTGACAGTAAAAGAATTAAGACAAAACGGAATTCAAGATTATTATATATATAAAGTAATGAATAAAAATCCTTTATTTATTTACGATGATTGCAATTTAATTGAAATCCTAAATATTATGAATAAAGAGAATGTAGGTCATATACCCGTAGTTTCAAAGGATAGACAGTTGGTAGGTTTGATAACAAGAAGTAGTTTACTTTCTGTTTTAAGTGAACAATTCTTGGAAATGGAGGTGAGTATCCTTGACTAGTTTTATGAATTATTTAGTCAGCGAGAAATCAAAGATATTGAGCTTATTATTACAACATGTTGAATTGACAATTATAGCCATAGTCCTGGCTATAATTATAGGTATTCCTCTTGGTATATTTATAGCTCATTGTAAATCGGTTAGAAAATATGTATTAGGATTTATCAATATAGTACAAGCAGTGCCATCAATGGCATTTCTAGGACTATTAGTACCTGTATTAGGGATAGGTAGTACGCCTGCTATATTTATGGTAGTGCTTTATTCTCTACTTCCTATAGTAAAAAACACGAGCACTGGTATTACCGGTATTGATTCAGGAATATTAGAATCTGCGACAGGAATAGGACTAACTCCTAGACAAATACTTTTTAAAATTCAACTTCCGCTTGCACTACCTATAATTATGGCTGGGGTAAGAATATCAGCAGTATCTGCGGTAGGTCTTATGACTTTATCAGCATTTGTCGGAGCTGGTGGACTTGGATATTTAGTATTTTCAGGGGTACAAACTGTAAATAATACTATGATTTTAGCAGGAGCTATACCTGCGTGTATATTAGCTTTATGCGTTGATTTTGTATTCTCTAAAATAGAAGTAGTTGCAATTCCAGACGGAATAAGTACAAGTAAAAGTAAGAGAAGCAGACATGCTAAAAATCCTAAAGAATATAGAGACCCTAAATATAAAGCTAGAAGAAGAAAAGTTATAGGAGTAGCTACAGCTCTAGTAATTATTTTTATAGGTTGTGGTAGATACTTCTTCTCAAGTTTCGCCCAAAAAGAAACTATAGTTGTAGGTTCTAAAGATTATACTGAACAACTTATACTTGGAAATATTTATGCAGATTTATTAGAAGAATATACTGATTATAATATCGAAAGAAAGATGAACCTTGGAACAAGTGTACTTTGGAATTCTATGGTTGAAAAAGAAGTAGATGTTTGTGTAGATTATACAGGAACAATATTAGTAAATATAATGAAAGAACAACCAGAGGGAACTGCTGACGATGTATATAACCATGTAAAAGAAAGTGCGCTTAAAAATTACGACTTACAATTATTAGATCCATTGGGATATAACAACACATATACATTAGCTATGGAAGAAGATGTGGCAGAAAAATACAATATAAAAACTTATTCTGATTTAACTAAATACTCAGATGAATTTGTATTTTCGCCAACATTAGCATTTGAAAATAGAGAAGACGGTTTACCAGGTCTTACAAAAACTTATAACATGAAATTTAAAGCTGTAAAATCTATGGATGGTTCTTTAAGATATCAAGCTTTAACAAGCGGAAAAGCACAAGTAATAGATGCTTTTTCAACAGATGGGCTTTTAGAAAAATTCAAATTAAGAGTATTAGAAGATGATAAAAACTACTTCCCACCATATTATGCAGTACCAATAGTAAACCAAGACATAATAGAAAAATATCCAGATGTAGAAAAAGTAATTAATAAATTAGCAGGAAAAATAGATGAAAAAACAATGATTAATCTTAACTATAAAGTAGACGAATTAGGTCAATCACCAGAAAAAGTAGCACATGACTTTTTAGTAGAACAAAAATTAATTAAAGAATAATCATATGTATTATAAGGACGTAAACATAAAATAAATAATATATAACTTACTTATAGCAAAAAAATAAGTTGTCAATTAATTAAAGTTAATTGGCAACTTTTTTTAGTTAGTTATTCAAAGGTTTAAATTTTTATGTGCAAAATTATAATTTTCTTTGAGGTATATTTATTCGATAAAAATTAAGATAATAAATCTACATTTTAACTTAAGCAACGGATAAAGTCGTTGGCGCCATGAACGCAGTAAATTTTTTTTATGAGTATAAGCTTTTATTTAAAATTAAAAAACTTTTCTGATAGTCTTTAAACTAAAAGAAAAGTTGTGAAATCTTAAATCATTAAATAAAGTAGTTTTATATCACTAGTTTCCTTTCAGATTAGAACAAACTTTTCTGGTAGGTATAAATAGCTTAATTTTTTCGATTCTAATTAAAGAAATTAAAATATCTCTAACTTAGAAAATTAT
>NZ_JADPET010000056.1 GCF_015667935.1 Clostridium sp. 1001270J_160509_D11
AGAAAATCCAAGTGATTTTATAGAAAATTTAAAAAAAGAAGGCTTTATAATTTTAGATTATAGCAAAGATATATAGCTAATTTTAATTTTAAAACAAATATATATTTTTATATATCTAAAAAATTTTATTGACAAATAAAAAAATAAATACTAATCTAGTATTAGATACAACAAAAATATAAGTGCTAGGGGAGCCATGTGCTGAGAAGTTTTACTGACCCTCAAACCTGATCTGGATAATGCCAGCGTAGGAAAGCATACGGAAAAAGTTATTTATTTAGAATTTATTTAGATATACTCAATTTTAGTATATTTAAAAATTATAATTAAAAAATAGAAAGTATGCTGTACCTATCGGTACAGCTTTTTTTATTTTCAGGAAATTATACATTATTTGGTTTTTAGATGATTTATAATTTCCAACTTATTAATTTAAGCAAGGCAATCTACGATTCGTTGGCGCCATGAACGTAGTGAATTTTTTTATGAAATTTAGTTAGGAGGTAGGATATGAGAAATTATAAAATTCCAACACTTACAATAGCTGGATCTGACTGTTCAGGAGGAGCTGGGATTCAAGCTGATTTAAAGACATTTAGTGCTATTGGGACTTATGGAATGAGTGTTATAACCGCTATAACAGCTCAAAATACAGAAGGTGTGTTTGATGTAGAAGAGCTTTCAAAGGATATAATAAAGGGACAATTAAAGGCTGTATTTGAAGATATTTATCCAAAAGGTGTAAAAATTGGTATGGTGTCAAGCCCTGAGATTATTTTGGAAATAGCTGAAAATTTAAAAAAATATAATCCAGAAATTGTAGTAGTAGACCCTGTTATGATATCTAAAAGTGGATACTCACTTTTAAGACCAGAAGCTAAAGAAAATCTAATTAAATACTTAATACCTATGGCGTATTTAGTTACTCCAAATGTTCCAGAAGCAGAAGAAATTACTGGAATAAAGATAGAAAATGTTGAAGATATGAAAAAAGCGGGTAAAGAAATATTAAACCTAGGACCTAAATATGTGCTTATGAAGGGTGGACATTTAGATGGTGATGCTGTAGATATTCTTATGGGTGAAAACTTATTTGAAGTATTTTCATCAGAGAGAATAAATAAAAAAAATACACATGGAACAGGTTGCACATTATCTTCTGCAATAACTTCACACATAGCGCTTGGATATGATGTAGTTGAAGCTGTTAGACTTAGTAAGATATACATAACAGAAGCTATAAGACATAGTTTTGATATAGGTCATGGAGTAGGACCTGTAAATCACTTTTATAAATTTGAAAAAGTAGATTAATTGAATTTATAAAAAGTTTTATAGTATTTAAAAAATAATATAACTAAATAAAAATAGGGGAGATTTAAAATGTATAAATTAATAGATAAAGTAAAAGAATTAAATCCATTAGTATTACATTACACAAATAATGTAACGATAACAGATTGTGCAAATATGACTTTAGCAATAGGAGCTAGTCCTTTAATGAGCTTTTCATATGAAGAAGTAGAAGATATGGTTTCAATTGCAAGTGCTGTTGTTATAAATATAGGAACTATGAATTCATCATACTTAGATTTATTTATAAAAGCAGGAAAAGCAGCAAACAAATACAATAAGCCAGTAGTTTTAGATCCAGTTGGTGTTTTTGCAAGCAAAGCTAGAGGTAAGCTTACTAATAAATTATTAAACGAAGTAAACTTCACTGTAGTTCGCGGAAATATATCAGAAATTAAATTTATAGGTGGACTTGACGTTGCTGGAAAAGGTGTAGACTCATTTGATGATGGTTCTGATGCATCAGAAATTGTAAAATCAGTAGCTAAAAAATTAAACTGCACAGTAGTAGCATCTGGTATAACAGATTTAGTAAGTGATGGTGAAAAAGTATATAAAATATTTAACGGAACTTATAAACTTAAAAAAATAACAGGAACAGGTTGTATGTCTTCAAGTTTAATTGCTAGTTTCTTGCCTTGTACTGATAAGCCTATAGAAGCTGCATTTATGGGTACTTTAGCTATGAGTTTAAGTGGAGAACTAGCAGATGTTACAAATCCTGGTGTTGGAACTTTCAAAACTTATTTATTCGACAATATAGATTCATTAGACGTAAATACTTTTGAAAAATATGCAAAAGTAGAATTATAAAAACTTAAAATACAAGATATTTCAAAAATACAGATATATTTAAGTTGTTTAGTTTTGAGGAGAAAGATATGTTATTTACAGATTATTTATATGAAAGCAGTAAAGAAATATGGGATAAATATTTAGAGCATCCTTTTTTAGTAGAACTTGGTGAAGGGACATTAGATAAAGAGAAATTTAGAAAATATCTAATTCAAGATTACCTATATCTAATAGAATACGCAAAAGTATACGCTATGGCCTGTGTGAAAAGCAGAAATATGAAAGAGCTTAAAAAGTTTTACAGTGGTATTGGAGGAAGTATCGAGACAGAAACAGCAAACCACATAATGTATTTAAAAGACTTTGGTGAAAATATAGAAAATATGGAATTTAAGTATAAATTAAATATGACAAATGAAAGTTATACAAGCTATATGAAATCTATATCAGTAACAGGAACTATAGAAGAAATAGTAGCAGCTGTGCTTCCATGTACATGGAGTTATAATTATATAGGCTTAAAATTGAAAGAAAAATACAAAGATAAATTAGAAGGAAACTTTTTTGAAAGTTGGATAGAAACTTATGCAAGCGACGAATATGTTGGTTTTAAAAATGAATGGTTAGATTTCACAAATGAGCTTTGTGAAAATCTACCACAAGATACAAAGGAAAAATTAAAAGACATATTTTTAAGAGCAAGTAAATACGAATTAGAATTTTGGAATATGGCTTACAAAGGAGAGTAAAGGAGACATTATGAACGCAAATTATATATATGTAGCGCTTTGTTTTATACCACTAGTTTTATATTTAATAAAACTTAGAAACTTTAAATTAAATGTTAAGAAAATGGTAGTTATCGCGATGTTTTCAGGATTATCATTTATACTTAGCAAAATAGTATTTATACAATACCCACAAGGCGGAAGTATTAACTTATTATCATCACTACCAATACTTTTAATAGGTCTTATATATGGACCAGTTGAAGGTATGACAACAGGTCTTATAACAGGTGTTTTAGGATTATTTGGAGGATATATAATTCACCCAGTACAATTATTCTTAGATTTTATAATACCACCTATGATTTTAGGTCTTAGCGGAATGTTTGGATCTAACTCAAGAGTAAAAGTATTCTTTGGGTGCTTAATCGTGGTATTTTTAAAATGCTGTGTACACGTAGTATCAGGAGTTGTGTTCTTTGCATCATATGCAGAACAATTTAATATGGGACCATGGTTATATTCAATAGTATATAACTTCTCTTGTGCAGGTGTAGAAGGCTTTTTAAGTTTAATAGTAGCGACTATATTACCGCTTGAAAAAATTAAAAGAGAGGCAAATAAAGGTCATAAAGCAAGTGCATAAGAAAATATTAATTAAAAAATATAGTACAAATTAAAAAATAGAAATTTATACAATAAGAAATAAATTAGTTGTAAGTTTAATCGGAGGGAAGTATGAAGGAAAATTTAAGAGATGACTTAAAAATGTATTTGATAACTGATTCAGATATATTAAAAGGTCGTGATTTTTATAAATGTATAGAAGATGGGCTAAAAGCTGGGGTTACTATGCTTCAACTTCGTGAAAAAAACGCAGACGGCGGCGAATTTTTAGAAAAAGCACTTAAATTAAGAGAGCTTACTAAAAAATACAACGCAAAATTTATAATAGACGACAGAATAGATATAGCACTACTTTGTGATGCAGACGGAGTACACGTTGGACAAAGCGATATAGATGCTAAAAGTGCTAGAAAACTAATAGGGGAAGATAAAATCCTAGGCGTATCAGCAAGAACTATTGAGGAAGCAAAACGTGCAAAAGAAGACGGAGCAGATTACATTGGAATAGGAGCAATGTTTAGCACAAGCACAAAATTAGATGCAAAGAGCGTATCTTTTGAAACATTAAAAGAAATAAAAGACAATGTCGATATCCCATTTGTATTAATCGGTGGAATTAATTTAGGCAATGTGGAAAAGTTAAAGCAATTTAACCCAGATGGATATGCGATAATATCTGCAATATTAAAAGAAGAAGATATATATGCAGAAGTCAAAAAATGGCTTGATGTAATTTAATATTTAAATTTTGAAAATACCGTAGACCAAATTTATAAGATGGTTTGCGGTATTTTTTTAATTAAATATAATATATAGTATTTTAGATACTGTAATTTTAAAAAATTTGTAAAAATTCGTAATCAAAAAAGGAATTTTTATATGTAATGTAAAATTAATAAGATATATAGAAAAGTATTTAGATGGCATTAAAAGTTTGTATTTCATAAAATATAGAAAAAACTTTTAAAAGGAGGGGGTTGTATGAACGTAAATGAATATAATAACCTTTTAAATAAATACATTAAATTATTATTTGAGAAAAATAAATTGATAATGAGAGATGCGCCTTATACAGAATCAAAATTTTTATTTCATTTTGGGGACTTGATGATAGAAGAATTAAAACATAATAAAAATATAAAAGAACTTAGAATAAAACAAAATATTTATGAAAATTACTTTGGTTTAAAAAGGGAAAAAGAAATAAAAAATATACAACAAGAAATAGATAGACAAACTGGAATTTTATCTAAACAAATTTGTGAATTAGAAGTAAAATGTGAAAAATCAAAAGAAGTACTGAGTCTTAGAGAAAAAAATAAAGGTAAAAAAGACTTGCTAGATTCATTATTTTTAGATGTGATATCTATTATGCATCCATCGATATACAGTCTAAAAAGCAATAATTTATGGGAGAGAGCTAAAAATGCTTATCTAAATTACGATGATATAACTCTTATGTTGCTTAAAAACTTAAAAGTCAGTAAGAGAAAAGATTTAAACATAGCTGACTTAAAAAACGATATATTTTTACTACAAAATGAGATAATATGCATGAAAAGAAGATATCCTTATTATTTAGAAAACAACCTTTTAAGTAGTGAATGGGTAGAATCATATAATAAAGAGATAAATACAAGAATAAAAAAATTACAAGTTGAAGAAAAACAAATTTTTGAAAAGCTTGTTTAAATTACATGAAAGCGTTTTATGTTAAAGAGGGCATCCTAAGTAATTTATAAAGTAGAGCGTTATCAAGGACGCTAAAAAGGTTACAAAGACATATTAAAAGTTGATTTCTGAATTAAAAAGGAATAAACATCATACAGAGTTTCTTTCAGAGAAAGAAATAATTATAAATAAACCCTATACATATAGGCACTTTTTCTAGTGTCTTGTGTATAGGGTTTATTTATTATAAATTGGTTATAATCAATTTAATTATTTTCTATATGCAACTTTTATTATGCATAGGTATCCTGCTATACCACCGCATATAGCACATATAGTTCCTTTGAATATCATCATTTGCATAACTGTAAGTGGAGCTATGTTAAATAAGAATACTATTATTGATGATAATATTATTGTTAAAGCACAAGTAACAAGTCCTATTATTATAGAGAACACAAATAAGTGATTTGGAAGATATTTTTCAAATTTGTGTACACCTTCTTGTGAGCTAAATTTACCTTTTTCTAAATCTTTAGCAGTTAAAGGCATAACTATAAGTGCTAAAAGGAATCCTAATAAGAATGTAGTAAATGTAAGGTCTTTTATTATATCAGCACTACCAAACATAGCGTCTGGATGAGATTTCTCCATAAGATAGAATATTCCTGCATTTATTAAACCATTTATAATACCATATCCGATAGTACATTTTGATAAAAGATAACTTTTAAAATTGTTTTCTGTATTTGACATGACTTTCTCCTTTTGAATTTCTTTTTTTTTTATTTTTCCTAATTTATAAAATAATATTACTTTAAATTAAACTTTTAAAATCTTTTGTTGACATGAAGTTAACTCTAAGTGCTACACTGTAAATAAGTGATTTATTTTACATTAAAAATTGATATTATGGATCCTTGTAATAAAAATTTCTTGTAAAATAATTAGAATTAATTCAGAGCATAAATGCTATTATAGCACAATGAATTAGAATTTGTTTTTTGAAAAAATTGGATGAGTTCAATTCCCATAAATGGAATAATAATTTAAATTAGGTATAAAATATTAAGTAAGCATAATTATGGAAATATCGGATTTTGCAAAGGAGTATAATGATAAAATGTTTCCAGGGTATAAATCAAAACTATATGATACAGACCCAGAATTTTTAGAGTTATTTGATAATTTTACTTTTGATGAGGTTACAAATCAAAATGACTTAGACGACCATACTAAGTTTATGGCTATATTAGCTACACTTCTAGGCTGTGGGGGAATTGATGAGTTTAAGATGATGCTTCCAGCAGCTTATAATTTTGAGGTTAGTCCTGTAGAGATAAAAGAAATTGTATATCAGTCGGTTGCGTATTTAGGAATCGGTAGAGTGCGCCCATTTTTAGATGCAGTAAATGAATTTTTAACTAAAAAAGGTATAAAATTACCATTAGAAGGACAAGCTACAACAAATAGGGAAAATAGAGTAGAAAAAGGAAATGAAGCTCAAGTAGCTATATTCGGGGAAAATATGAGAAACTTCCAAAATATTGGAGATGAAGATACTCGCCATATAAATAAATGGCTAGCAGGTAATTGTTTTGGGGATTACTATACAAGAAATGGACTTAACTTAAAACAAAGAGAGATGATAACTATGTGCTTTCTTCTAGCTCAAGGAGGATGCGAAATGCAACTTAAATCTCATATCCAAGGAAATCTAAATATAGGAAATGATAAAGACTTCTTAATAAAAGTAGTATCACAATGTATGCCGTTTATAGGATATCCTAGAACATTAAATGCACTTAATATAATAAAAGAAGTTGCAAAATAATAAAAAAAGGTATACATTTACTATATATACTAAATGTATACAGTATAGTTTATAATTAAAATTTATAGGAGATGTTAATATGGCAAATATTTTAACAGTATACTACTCTAAAAAAGGTGAAAACTATTTTGATGGAAAAATAAAAAGTATATCAAAGGGAAACACAGAAATAATAGCAGAAATGATTCAAAAAAATGTTGGAGGAGATATATTCGAAATAGACAGAGCTATACCATACCCAAATAACTATAAAGAATGTGTCAAAGAGTCTGTAAAAGAAATGAAAGAAAATGCAAGACCAAAGTTAAAAGAGTATCTAGATAATTTAGATAAGTACGATACAATATTTGTAGGTTATCCAAGTTGGTGTGGAACTATGCCTATGGTTTTATTTAGTTTCTTAGAAAATTACAATTTAGAATCCAAAACAATAATTCCTTTTTGCACAAATGAAGGCAGTGGAATGGGAAGTAGTGAAGCAGACCTTAGAAGAATTTGTAAAGGAGCTAAAGTATTAGATGGCTTATCTATAAAAGGATCTGAAGCCTCAAAATCTGAAGAAATAGTGAGCAAATGGGCAAAACAAAGAGCTTCATTATAATTAAATAAAATAAAAACTTATAAATTGTAATAAAAATTTAGGAATTTGTTAATTTTATTTAAATCTAAGTACATAAATTTTCTGTATTATACTTTTAAGAGTTATGTTAATATAATGTATAAAGACTTATTTGTATGGAGGGAAAGATATGACTATAGATTTACTATTTAGAATAGCGCTTTTAATTGTAGTAGCGGGAATAGCGATAAAATTATTGAAGTTTGTATCAGGAGTAGTATTTAAAGTAGCACTAGTAATGGTGGTTGTACTATTCTTTATTCAACTTATAAAATAAAGGTCTTGTTACAGTTGAAAGTATCGATATATAATTTAAAAAGGTGTAGTTTTATAGAAATATAATTTCTGTAAAGCTACACCTTTTAAACTTATCTTAAATCAATATAAGCATCTATTTGAGGAATAAATATCATATTATCTTTTATATGTGTATTTCCAAATTCTTTTAATTCACTTCCGGCTTCATCTTTAGTTATTTTATATCTAACTGTATTGTCGTCTTTTATTTCACAGTGAAAATACATCCCTTCGTATTGTTTAAATCTAAAGTTGTACTTGTCTCTTGTCAGTTTTATTTTTATGTTGTTCATATATTCACCTACTGTATTTTATTATAATTATTAGTATATATTTATAGTATTCTAATATATACAAATTTTATTATACCTTATAATAACACGAAGTTTTTAACTTATCTATAGAATAAATTAAAACTTTCGTGCTATTATTATTTTAAAAGTTAAAAATGGAGGGAAAAATGAAGAAATTTAGGATAAGCGCGTATATACTCTTTATTATATCGCTTTTTATAAAGTATATATCGTCAAAGTACAGCTATTTAGTAGAAAATTACTATTCTAAAAAACTAGACATATATATAGTGAAATTTTTGAGCAAGATAAATTCTACATTTGATTTTTCGTATTTTGAGATACTTATATATATTTTTGTACTTTCGATATTAATTTCTATAATCTATTTGGCAATTAAGCTATTTAAAGATAAAAAATCGTTTTTTAATAGTTTGAAAAATATACTTTTAAATTATTTGGCGTTTATATGTCTTATGTATTTTTTATTTATAGTATTATGGGGAATTAATTACAATAGAGTAGGATTAGAAGAAAGTATAAAAACAGAATATAAATCTAGTGTAAATAAAAATGATATATCTAATATTGCATTTGACAAAAATGATTTAGAAGAATTATACGGTTATTTGATTGAAAAATGTAATGAAAGTAAAAAAATAGTGAATAATTCTAATAATGAATTAAATCAAGATATTAAAAGTATTAAAAATATGATTTCTAATTTACAAAGTGCATATGATAATGTAGAGCTTTTAAATCTAAATAAGCAAGGAAATTACTCAAAAGCTAAGATAATATTAAATTCAAACTTACTTTCATATACTAGTATAACGGGTATTTATTCACCATTTACAGGTGAAGCTAATATAAATATAAATCAGCCATTAACTAGTATGCCATTTACTATATTACATGAAATGGCACACCAAAGAGGGTATGCAAATGAAAGTGAAGCCAATTTTTTAGCTTATATAGCTTGTATAAATAACGAAGAGCCATATGTAAATTATTCGGGATATTTTATGGCGTTAAAATACACCGCTTCTGCACTTAGCAAAGTAGATTACGATAAATTTAAATCTATGACAGAAAAAATAGATAAAGATGTTAGATACGACTTAATAAGTTATTCATCATTTTGGGAAAAATACGAAGGTAAAGTGAACAAAGTATCAGAGAATATGAACAATGTCTATCTAAAGTCAAATAGAGTAAAAGAAGGAACTCAAAGCTATGGAAAAGTAGTAGATTTATTGCTTTTATATTACTATTTATATTGAAATAATTACATTTTTATTAAATTTTGGGTTTTGGAAATAAATAAAATATATTTTAGTATATAATATTTTATAGTATGAGTGTGTTATTATAATTATAAAATAGAAGTAAAATAGGAGAATGAAGTGAAAATGAATAAATTTTCAATGAAGAAAAAGGGTAAAGAAGTACCTACAGAAGCAGTCATAGCTTATAGCAAAGCTAATATGTTTGAGAAGATAGGGAAAAAAGATCAAGCTATACAATCTTACATAATCGCTGGAAATCAAAATCACGTAAAAGCACAATATAGATTAGGGGAGCTTTATTTAGAAAGAAAACAATATGTTGAAGCTGAAAAGTGGTTTTCTTTATCATATAAAAACGGAAAAGAAGACTCTGCTTTTGATTTGGGAAATATGTACTACAATATTGAGGGATATGAGTATGCACTTTATTGGTATGAAAAACAGGCTTTAAATGGAGATTTAAGATGCCAAAACAATTTAGGAATTGTCCACTTTAAACTTAGAGATTTTCATAATGCAGAAAAGTGGTTAAAAACTGCTGCACATGGAAATGATGGAGTGGCGTGTTTTAATATAGGGAATTTATATATGGCACTAGAAAGAGAAGAAGATGCTATAGAATATTATAAAAAAGGTCATATATTAGGTAATAACGAATGTAAATACAATTTAGCTATCTTATATATGCAAAAGAACCTGGAAAAAGAAGCAGTTAGCTTATATAAACAGCTTTATAAAAGTGGATATGAAAAAGGATGTTACAATTTAGGTTTATATATGGAAGCTAACGGAAACATCGACGACGCAATAAGATATTATAAAAAAAGTGCAGACAAAGGCCATGTTGAGTCACAGTATAGACTGGCGTATTTATATGATGAAAAAGATCTATATGAAGATGCTATAGATTACTATAAAGAAGCGATAGACTCTAATCACAGTATGGCTAAGTTGAGACTGGGGAATTTATATAATAGAAAAAACACAATTGAAAGTGCAAAATTGTATTATGATTTAGCGTCTAATGATTCATTAGTAGAAGCTAAAAATAATTTTGCTGGACTTTATTTTGAAGAAAAAAATTATGAAAAAGCTATAAAATACTATGAAGAAGCAATAATGGATGGTTGTAAAGTAGCTGTAGAGAACTTGGGAGATTTATATTATCAGACAAAAGATTATCAACAGGCTATATCATATTATTTGAGAAATTCAAATTCTGTAACTTGTCAAAAGAAATTAGCTGATATATATGTAGAAGCTGAAAATCTAGATGAGGCTATTTTATGGTATAAAAAAGCAGCAAACAATAACGATAAAGAATCTAGTTATAAAGTAGGTCTTATATACGAAGATTTAAATAATTTAGAAGAAGCTAAAAAATACTATCTAATGGCTACTGATGAAAATCATCTAAATGCCAAATTACATCTTGGAAGAATATATTACGAAGAAGGAAACTTAGAAGAATCTAAAAAGATGTTAGATGTATGTGCAAATGAAAAAAATGCATATGCAGAGCATATGGTTGGATTAATATACGAAAATTATTATAACGACCATACAAATGCTAAGTATTGGTATGAAAGATCAAAAAATCAAGGTCTAGTAGAATCTATATTTAACTTAGGTCAGATAAGTCTTAAATTAGAAGATGATGAAGTGGCTAAAAAATACTTCAAGCAAGGTGTAGAACTTGGAAATAGGGACTCTGAATATATGTTAGCTGGTCTTTATCTTAAAAAAGGCAGAACTATGTATAAAGAATTAGCAGATGAAGGTCTGTTTAACAGCAAGGATATATACGACAGTATACCAGAGTTTAAATTAAACACAGATAGCTTCTTAGTTCCTAAATTTGTCGAATTTATAGAGACTAAAAGTGAAGAAGAGGAATATATTCCAAATTATATATTAGATATACAAGAAGATTTGAGCAATAAATATGAAAAGAGAATAGACAAGATGCTAGTCGAAAATAGACTAGGATATAAATAGTAAAAAAGGAGCGTTTTCGCTCCTTTTAATATATATAATTACAGTAATTTATTTTTTGATAATAATATCGTAAGAATTAAGCATATTACAGTCGTAATTAAAAGTATAATCCAAAATCCATAAGGGTCGGTTTCAAACGGAAGATTTGCAACATTCATTCCAAAGAATCCAGATACGATTGTTGGAATAGAAAAAATAAATGTAACGACTGTTAAAAACTGCATTACGTTATTTTGGTTATTGTTTATAATTGCGCTAAATGCATCCATGATTCTACTTAAGATATCTCCATATATAGTAGCCATTTCAACTGCCTGTTTGTTTTCGATTATTACATCTTCAAGTAGATCTTCATCTTCTGGATATTTTTTAATAGCTGAAGTTCTAAGCAGTTTTTGAAGAACTAATTCGATAGACTTTAGCGATGTTGAAAAGTAAATTAAAGATTTTTCTAATTCTAGAAGTTGTAGAAGTTCTTTATTCTTCATAGAATTATGGATTTCACGTTCTATTTCTATAGTTAATTTGTTTATTCTTCTTAGATATAATAAATAATATGTCGCATTTTTATATAAAATTTGAAGAATAAATCGTGTCTTTTTAAATGTGAAAAACTCCTTAATATGTCCAACTATAAAGTCATTTAAAAGTCTACTTTGAGCAGTACATACTGTCAAAATACATTCATCCATTAAAATAATACCTAAGGGAATTGTAGAATAGTGAGCTGAAGAAGAGTCACTTTCATCTATAGGTATATCAATAAGAATTAATGTATGATTGTCCTCAACTTCGATTCTTGAACGTTCTTCTTCGTCAAGGGCCGCATTAATACTATCTATATCTAAATCTAAAATATTAGATAATTCGCTTATTTCTTCATTAGTAGGTTCGACTAAATTCACCCAACATCCGTCTTCGTATGAATTTAGCTTTTCCAGTTTGCCTTCAATAGTTTTATAATATCTTATCACGATAACACTTCCTTATTCAGTTATATATTTAGTGCACTTATATATCTATAAATGACTAAAATTTATAATAAAATAAGTAGTCATTTATAGGTAGACAAGTGAAAAATTAATTGACGATATACTCAAGGGACTAGCGTCCATTTTCATCACTCTCCTATAAATCTAATTTTGATATTTTTCTACCTTAAAATAGGATAACCTGTTTAAGAAAATAAATCAAGTTAATTTTGATATAAAGCCTTCCTTATAATGTATAAAATTATAATTTTAAAGTAATTACTTTAAGTATTTTTTGGCTTTGGCTTATTTACAATATAAATTCCAAAGCAAACTAAGATAAGTGCAGATATATTTTTAAGATTAAAGACATCTTCTGATAAAATAAGTGCAGATAGTATAGTCCCAAAAATCGGTGTTAAAAAATTAAAAATAGACACTTTACTTACAGGGTTATATTTAAAAAGTGTAGTCCAAAGGCTAAATGCTATTGATGATAAAAGCGCAAGATATAAAAATAACATAAAAGCAGAAGTAGATGTGACCTGAAGTTTTCCACCTCCAATAAGTCCAAATACTATAAGTATAAATCCTCCTATAAGAAGTTGATAACCAGTAACTATCATAGGATTAGATTCTATTTTGGTAGCTTCTTTGCTTATTATTGAGCCGATTGCAAAGGCAAGCGCCGAAATAATTAAGCAACCTTCACCTAAAAAGCTACTTTGGCTATTTACATCTCCACTTAGATTGACTATTATAATTCCTAAAAATCCTACAATACAACCAAGGGTTTTTCTAAAAGTAAGTTTGTCGTCTTTGTAGAAAAAGTGGGCTAATATAACCATCATAAAAGTAGATGTAGGGTTTAGTATAGCTCCTTTAAATCCAGACGCATACGAAAGCCCTATATAAAAGAATATATATTCTAATGTAGTTTGGATAAAGCCTAAAATAACAACTGATTTTATAGCTTCTTTTTTTAATTTTGGAAATTTCTTTTGAATACAAGCTGTTATTAATAAAACTATTATTCCCGCTAAGAAAAATCTCCAACCTGCAAATAATATTTTTGAAAAAATATCGTCTACAGAAATATTAAATAATTCGTATCCAAGTTTTACACAGGGAAAGGCACTTCCCCATAAAGCAGTACAAAAGATACAACATATAATTATGTTTATATTCTTTTGAAAAAAGTTTTTGTTTTGGTCAGTGTTTAGTATTTTTTCCATAAATCCTCCTCAAAATTTCCTAAATAAAAGCCTTCCAAAATAGGAAAGCTTTTATTAAACACATTTTATAAATAATATAATTATATATATGATGAGTATATATATTTATATTATAATGCAAAATTATAAATTTTAAAATTTCTAAATTAAACTTCTCTACAATAAGCCCCATTAGGGTCGCAGTGTAAGTCTAGTATTTGCCATTTATCTTTTAAAGTAGATAAATAAGAATTCATTTGATCTAGTATTTTATCGTCGCTATCTTTAGCTATAGTCATAATAGTTGGTCCAGCGCCACTTAAAAATGTACCAAGTGAATCTAATTTATTTGCATATTTAACGATATCGTCGTAATTATTTATTAAATGGCTTCTATAATCTTGATGGAATTTATCTTTGCATGCAACTTTGACTAAGTCTAAGTTGTTTTTAGTAAATGCAGCGATTAAAAGTGCACATCTAGATACATTAAATACACCGTCTTTATGTGGTATTTGTTTTGGAAGTACAGCTCTTGCTTTTTCTGTTGAAAGCTCAAAATCAGGAACCATAGCCAAAAATCTTATTCCTTTTGGAACTTCTATTGATTCATGATATAAATTATTATCTTCCATAAATGCTATTATCATATTTCCATATATAGCAGGAGCGACGTTATCTGGATGACCTTCAAGCTCTATAGCTAATTTAAGTATTTCATCTTTTCCTAAATTAGCTTCTGATAGGACATTTGCAGCCATAAGACCTGCAACTATACAAGTTGAGCTGCTTCCAAGACCTCTACATATTGGAATATTGTTTTCAAATGTTATTTTTATACCTTTTGGTATTTTTTTAGGTTTAACTTTGTCGTAAAAGAAAAGCATAGTTTTATAAACTAAGTTGTCTTCGTTTGCAAACTCTTCTTCACATCCTTCAAAGAATAGCCCACTTTCTAATTCTTCAAAAGTAAATTTGTTAAATAAATCTAAACATAGTCCAAGGCAGTCGTATCCTGGACCTATGTTTGCGCTTGTAGCTGGTACATAAACTTCTAACATATAATCACCTATTTCCCTAAAAATTTTAATATCTCAGATTTAAGCTCATCTTTTTCACAAGTAGTATTGTGTTTTATTTCTAAGCTTTTTAGCTCTTTTATCGGTCCAGGTATTTGAGTGTGGCTCAAATCTGATAATTTATTTATTATATCAAAATCATCTAAATTACTATCTACATCAGATAGTGAACTAAGCACGTCTTTACTGAATTTATAAGGACTTGCTGTACTTACTATTACAGTTTTTGAAGAGTCATTTGTTTCTTTTATGTATTTTTCATAACAAGAATACGCAACAGCAGTGTGTGTATCTATTAAATATTTATATTTATCAAAGACATCTTTTATAGTTTTATCTACAGTATCTTCTAAAGCGTATTCTCCATAGAAAGAAGATAAGTTTGCTTTCATATTCTCATCTATTTTATAAACTCCTTTAGTATTTAAATCGTTTATTAATTTATTTACTTTTTTAGAATCTCTATCTGATATTTCAAATAATAATCTCTCTAAATTACTAGAGATAAGTATATCCATAGATGGAGAAGTTGTTAATATAAGATCTCTGTTTTTATCGTAAACACCCGTTTTGAAAAAATCATAAAGAACGTTGTTGTCGTTTGATGCACAGATAAATTTATTTACAGGAAGACCCATTTGTTTTGCATAATAACAAGCTAGTATATTTCCAAAGTTTCCTGTTGGGACTACAAAGTTTATCTTTTCTCCTAAAGTTATTTCATTTTCTTTTACAAGTTGTAAATATGAATAGAAGTAGTATACAACTTGTGGAGTTAGACGTCCTATATTTATTGAGTTTGCTGATGATAATATATATCCCTTTTGTCTTAAGTCATCATTAAACTCTTTATCTGAAAATATGTTTTTTACGCCAGTTTGTGCGTCGTCGAAGTTTCCGTTTATTCCGACTACACAAGTATTTTTCCCTTTTGTAGTTTTCATTTGAAGTTTTTGTATAGAGCTAACTCCGTTTTCTGGGAAAAATACTACGATTTTTATTTTATCTACATCGCTAAAGCCTTCAAGAGCAGCTTTTCCAGTATCTCCAGAAGTTGCAGTAAGAATAACTACTTCTTCTTGTAAGTTATTTTTTTTAATTGCAGTTTTTAAAAGATAAGGCATTATAGTAAGTGCCATATCTTTAAATGCACATGTAGGCCCGTGATATAATTCTAATACGTAGTTTTCTCCTACTTTACTTATTGGTGCTATTTTTTCTGTATCAAATTTTTCGTCATAAGCGCTTTCGATACAGTATCTCAACTCTTTTTCAGAATAATCAGTTAAAAATTCTTTTAAAATAACATAAGCAAGTTCTTTATAATCTAAATCTACTAGTTTTTTTAATTCACCACTTAGATCTTTAAAGCTAGAAGGTACATAAAGTCCTTTGTCGCTTGATAACCCTTTTATTATCGCCTGAGATGCTGTTATTTTTTCGTTATTACCCCTTGTACTTAAAAAATACATTATTTTACCCCCTGTGTATTTCTTTATAATAAGAAAATCTATATTTTAATATATAATCTAGATTTTCTTATTATAGACAATAAATATAATTTTTTTATAACACATAGGAAATTATATTCCTTTAAAATTGTGGATAATTATAATTTCCGTACATGTGTTTCAAAGAAATCTACCTTATGAAAGGTATTTAGAATAAAGATTTCTTTATGCTTATTAAAAAACTCCCGTCCCTAAAAATAGGGACGAGAGTATAATTCCCGCGGTTCCACCCAAATTGATTTAATATAAATCCACTTGAACTTGTAACGTAAGCTAAACGTCAAATCTTACTAAAATCTATAAAGATAACTTCGGATAGAAGCTCATAGGTAGTCTTCAATTTCTCAAGTTAAGGAAATCTTTCAGCCTATGAATTTCCCTCTCTGATAACCGCACTAAATTTACTTTCCTAATCATTGCATTTTTAATATTTATTATGTATAAGATTTTAAAATATTAACTAAGTAAAGTCAAGAAAAAATTCATTAGTATATGACCCATCTACTTATATGACTGCAACTAAAGGTGTATTTGCATGTGGGGATTGT
>NZ_JADPET010000057.1 GCF_015667935.1 Clostridium sp. 1001270J_160509_D11
CTTTTTCTCAAAGATGAAAAATTTAAATATAATTAAGGAAATTTATATTATAATAATATATTAATGGGGGGAATTACAATGAAAGATAAAATAAAAATAGTTTTAGCTGATGATAATAAAGATTTTTGCCAAGTATTGAAAGAATATCTGTCTAATGAAAATGATATAGAAATTTTGGGAATAGCAAAAGATGGAGTAGAAGCTTTAGAATTAGTTAAGGCAAAACAGCCAGATTTATTAGTATTAGACGTAATAATGCCACATTTAGACGGATTAGGCGTTATAGAAAAACTAAATACTATGAATTTAGATAAAATGCCAAAAATAATAGTACTATCAGCAGTAGGACAAGACAAAATAACACAAACAGCTATTAACTTAGGTGCTGATTATTACATAGTAAAACCATTTGACTTTGTGGTATTTATAAACAGAATAAGAGAATTAGTTTTAAATAAACCTGTAGTATCTCAAGCTAAAGCATCTAAAGCTGTTACTGAACTGCAAATGAGCAGAACAAATGAATATCAACAACCGGGTGCAGGAAATATAGAAGCAGAAATAACTAACATAATACACGAAATAGGAGTACCAGCTCATATTAAAGGATATTTATATTTAAGAGAAGCTATAAAAATGGTTATAGACAATGTTGAATTATTAGGAGCTGTTACAAAAGAGTTATATCCAAGTATAGCTAAAGAATTTAACACAACTCCAAGTAGAGTTGAAAGAGCTATAAGACATGCTATAGAGGTTGCATGGAGTAGAGGAAAGGTTGATACTATAAATCAATTATTTGGATATACTGTACATACAACTAAAGGAAAACCTACAAATTCAGAATTTATAGCTATGATTGCAGATAAATTAAGATTAGAGCATAGTATAGTTAAGTAAGAAAAAAGCCTTCTAGATATATAGAAGGCTTTTTTAAGGCTTAATTTAATAAAAATAAATTAGATATTTTTACAAACTTTTAGAAACATAACGATTAGTTTTTTATACATTGTAAATAAATATTGAATATTTGACAATATTTGATAAAATTAATAGGGGAAAATACACATATAAAACTTACATATTCTTAAAATAATAGATATGTATATTTCAAAATGTAGTAATATGTTAAAATTTATATTAGAATAAGTGAAGTACAAAGTGTTGATAGACTATAACATATTTAATTTTGCAAGTATTAAATACAAATTTACTTGTTTTATTAGGTAGTTAACGGGCTCTTTCGCCAAAATATTTATTTTGAGTGAAAATAATGGTATAATATTTTAAGATTTAAAAATTTACGGAGGTTAATGAAATGAGAGTCGAAGCCCCAATTAAGGTAGACAGAAAGACAAAAAAGCTTGCAAAAAGACTTTCTGCTGGAGAAATTGCTGTTATAAATCATATAGACATAGATGAAGTCGCAGCAAACTCTTTAGTTGAACGTAAGATAAAACTTGTTATTAATGCAGCTCCTTCAATAAGTGGTAGATATCCTAATAAGGGACCAAAAATACTTATAGATAATAATATTCTGATTATAGATAATGTAGGAGAAAATGTATTTGAAGAATTAAAAGAAGGACAAGTTATAGAAGTAAACAACGGACAAATCTATAGAGATGGTCAATTTATAGGCTCAGGCGAAGTTATGGACAAATCTGTTGTTGAAAAAAGAACACAAATTGCATATGAAAATATGTCGGTAGAATTAGATAGATTTATAGATAATACTATAGAATATGCAAAGCGTGAGAAAGGATTTATATTAGGAGAAACTGAAATTCCTAAAATGACTACAAACTACAAAGATAGACATGTTTTAGTAGTTGTAAGAGGACAAGACTATAAAGAAGATTTAGCTACAATTAAATCATATATAGAAGAAATGAAGCCTATACTTGTAGGGGTTGATGGTGGTGCAGATGCACTTCTTGAATGCGGATACAACCCAGATGTAATCGTAGGTGATATGGATAGTGTTACGGATGAAGCTCTAAAAAAAGCTAAAGAAATAGTAGTTCATGCATATGTAGACGGTAGAGCACCAGGACTAAAAAGAGTACAAGACTTAGGTTTAGATGCTGTAGTTTTCCCAGCGCCGGGAACAAGTGAGGATATTGCTATGCTTACTGCATATGAATATGGTGCAGAATTAATCGTAGCATTAGGATCACATTCTAATATGATAGACTTCTTAGAAAAAGGAAGAAAAGGAATGGCTTCTACATTCTTAGTTAGATTAAAAATAGGAGCAAAACTTATAGATGCAAAAGGAGTCAATTTACTTTATAAGAGTAAACTAAAAATGAAATATATATGGGCCTTAGTAATAACAGCTATATTCCCTGTTATAATAATTGCTTATTTATCTCCAACTGTACAACAACTTATTAAATTACTACAATTAAAAATGAAACTAAACATGTAAAATAGGAGGACTAAATATGAATATAAATATGAAATACTACATCGTAACTATAGGCTCTATATTTTTAGCATTAGGTATAGGAATTATAGTAGGTTTCAATTTAAATTACGACCAAGAATTAAGTAAACAACAAAGTGAGGTTTTATCAGAATTTGAAGATAGATTTGACTCTTTAAATCAAGAAAAAGCAGATTTAAATACTCAAATTGAAGATTTAACTAAAGAACAAGAAAAATTAACATCTTATATATCGCAAAATTATAATCTTTTAATTACAAATGCATTAACAGATAGAAATACTGGAATAATAATTACTAATGAGAAAAATGATTATAGTGAAGAAATAGAAAACTTAATAAAAGATGCAGATGGTCATTTAGCATTTAATATAGTAGTAAGAGATACTATAGAAGATGAAAAAAAATTAAAAACTTTATCAAATGATATAGATAAAGAAATAAAAACATCTCAAGATTGTATAAACTATATAATGGACTGTTTAAATGGTGATAATGCACAAAAAGATTTAGAAAAATTACAAGAATTAGAGTTAATAGAAATCAAATCTTTAAGCGATGATTATGCTTCATACGATTCTGCAATTTTAGTAGGAGAAAATGAAGACGAAAACATGCAAAAAACATTTGAAGTAAAAGAAAAAAATATTATATCTAAATTAAAATCAGAGAAAAAATATTTAGTAGCTGTTCAAAGAGAAGCTAGCAACTCAAAATTTTTAAAATTATGCTCAGATTCAAAAATATCAACTATAGATAATATCGATTCTGAAATCGGAAAAATATCTTTAAGTATGTTAATAAAAGATGAAAGCATCGTAGGAAACTATGGAACAGGAGAAAATGTTACTGATTTAATGCCATTTTCAAAATAATAAAACTTACAAAAGTTATTAAGGAGATGTAAGATGAGCTATATAAGTATAATAATACCAGCTTATAACGAAGAAAATAAAATAAAAGATACTCTAGAAAGTATAAAAGATATTAAAGAAATAGACGAAATTATAGTAGTAGATGATGGCTCTAGTGATAAGACATCAGAAGTTGCAAAAAGTGTAGAAAGTCAAAAGATAAATGTAATAACACAAAGCAAAAATAGAGGTAAAGGATATGCTTTAAATAATGGTCTAAGAGAAGCCATGAAAAGAGCAGATATAATAGGATTTTTAGATGGAGACTTAGGAAATACTGCAAGTGAAGTTGAAAAACTAATAATACCTATTATAAATAATGAGTGCGATGTTACTATAGCTAAATTCCCTCCAGCTAAGAAAAAGGGAGGTCTAGGATTTGTAAAAAATCTAGCGAAAAACTCTGTCTATGAAATGACAGGAGTGGAGCTTACTTCAACTTTATCAGGTCAAAGAATATTCAAAAAAGAAGTTCTTGAAATATTTGATGAAATACCATTTGGATATGGTGTAGAAGTAGGTATGACAATAGACATATTAAAACACAATTTCAAAATAAAAGAGATATTAGTAAATATGACTCACTCAGAGACAGGAAGAGACTTAAAAGGATTTATCCACAGAGGTAAACAATTCTATCACATTAAAAAAGTTGTAAGACAAAAGAAAAAAGAGTGGAGGTAGTTTTATGACACAATATATTTTTCATGCAATACTATTTGTGTTAGGTTTTTTAGGAACATATTTTATGATACCTCTTTTTAAAAGTATGTTACTTAACTCAAATGTAATTAGACCTAATTATAAAAATGAAATGATCCCTGTTGGAATGGGTATAGTATTTTTACCTATGATGATAATAAACAGTATAATATTAGGATATATAACTATGAATACAATATGGGCTGTAGGTAGTACAAGTTATTTAAATATGAATACAGTATGGCTTTTATGTTTAGCATTATATATATTCTCTATGGTATGTATGTTCTTTGCAGGTGCATTAGACGACTTAATTGGAAACAGAAGTGTAAGTGGATTAAAAGGTCACTTTAAAAGTTTATTAAAAGGTGAACTTACTACTGGTGGATTTAAAGCTTTATTTGGAGGATTTGTAGGATTAGTTGTTTCTGTATGTATTTCAAATGATATAGTAGATATAATTGTAAATACATTAATCATAGCACTTTCTACAAACTTAATGAATTTATTTGATTTAAGACCGGGAAGAGCTATAAAAGCATATTTAGTAATAATGATACCTATATATATAACATTAACAGGATATATAAAAGCATTACCACTTCTTATATTTCCAAACGTATTAGCATACTTTAATACTGATTTAAAAGCTAGAGGTATGATGGGAGATACAGGTTCAAATGTTTTAGGAATATCAATAGGTGTTTTAATGGCATTTGGATATGGAATAAAAGTTAGAGTTGCATGGTTAGTATTTTTAGTGCTTATGCATTTAATTACTGAAAAATTCTCTCTTACAAAAATTATAGAAAAAAATAAAGTATTAAAATTCATAGATGACTTGGGAAGGTAATAATATGATTAGTAAAAAAGTGGGGATTGTTGAATCTATAAAAAGTAGTGACGATGATTTACAAGATATAAGAGTAAGTATTGATGGACAAATTCAAAGAGCATACAATTATCCTAAAATGACTGGAAAAGTAAATGAAGGCGATAAAGTTATTTTAAATACGACAGCTGTAGAGCTTAGCTTAGGTACAGGTGGATATCACTTTGTAATAAGCAATTTAAATAATATGGAGTCAGATTTAGACGCAAATGGACATATTATGAAACTTAGATATACACCTTATCAAATAGTTGTAGATAGTGTAGAAGACCACGAAAGTAAGTATCACGATCTTATAAATGATTTTGAAAGCTTAGACGACTTACCTGTCGTTGTAGGAACATTACATAGTATGCTTACACCTTTTGTAGCTTCATACAAAAGAAATAATCCAGACAAGAAAATCGCATATATAATGACTGATGGTGCTGCCTTACCACTTTATTTAAGTATGAATGTAAAAAATTTAAAACAAAAAGGCTTAATAAATTCCACTATAACAATTGGAAATGCGTTTGGTGGAGATTATGAGTGTATAAATATATATACTGCTCTTATAACAGCAAAAGAAATCGCAAAAGCTGATGTAGTATTTGTAAGTATGGGTCCTGGTATTGCAGGAACAGGTACTAAATACGGATTTACAGGAATAGAGCAAGGACAGATACTAGATGCTGTAAAAAAACTAGGTGGAAGACCTATAGCTATTCCTAGAATAAGTTTTGCAGATAAAAGAGATAGACATCAAGGGATATCACACCATAGTATAACTGTATTTGATAAAATTGTTAATGTAGATGTAAATATACCTATAACAATTTATGAAGATGAAAAGTTAAATAAAATTAAGGCACAGATAAAAGAAAATAAATTAGACGAAAAACACAACATAGTATTCGTAGAAAATAACAAATGCAAAGAAGATTTAGAGCACTTTGGATTAAAAGTTAAGAGTATGGGAAGAAATTATGATGAAGATAGTGAGTTTTTCGATTCTGCAAGTAGTGCTGCATATTATTTAATGGAGGTATGCCATGATTGAGAAAGAAAATACTGTAAGTAGTGACTTGATATATACAGGCAAAACTGTTAGTTTGAGAGTAGATACAGTTGAAGTGCCTAATAAAGGATATCAAAAAAGAGAAATAGTTGAGCATAACGGTGTTGTAGCAGTAATAGCTATAACAGAAGATAACAAAATTATTTTAGTAAAACAGTATAGAAAATCAATTGAAGATGTAGTTTTAGAAATTCCAGGTGGCAAGTTGGAGTTAAATGAAAATCCGAGAGAATGTGCCATAAGAGAATTTAGAAAAAAGACAGGATATGATGCAGAGAGTTTTAAATTAATACACAAGTTTTATCCTTCAGTAGGTTTTTCAAATCAAATGATATTTATATATCTAGCTAAAAAACTTGAAAAACTTGAAGATAAGCAAGAAGAGCAACAAATAGAAATAAAAGAAATAGACTTTGATGAAGTATATAAAATGGTTTTAAATAATGAAATAGTAGATGGAAAGACAACTTTAGGTATACTGCTATCAAAAGATTTAATTAAATAAATATAAAAGGAATAACCTCCTCTAAGTTAACATAATATTTTATGTAAAGATAGAGGAGGTTTTTAAATTGAGGAAAAAAGATTTTTACAAGAGAAACAAAAGCTTAATAATTATAAGTATAATTTTTATTATATTTGTAATAGTTGGATCATGTCTAAACAAAATGGATAGTAGTAACTTAGATAATATATCAAACCAGATAGGAAAAATAAGTTCTTACTATGACGGAAATATAAACAAAAAAGATTTTATTTTTACAAACATAAAAGAATATATAAGATATTTAGGGTTGATAGGTTTAGGGACTTTATTTTTCTTTACATATCCAGTTGCTATTATTGTGTTTATAGTAAAAGCTATGTCTATAGGCTATACTATAAATACAAGTATTATACTTTTGGGATTTAGCAGTT
Source organism: Clostridium sp. 1001270J_160509_D11 (assembly GCF_015667935.1). Lineage (GTDB taxonomy): Bacteria > Bacillota > Clostridia > Peptostreptococcales > Peptostreptococcaceae > Intestinibacter. The sequence continues at coordinate 6,938 of NZ_JADPET010000057.1, forward strand.
TTAAGATGTGTATTATTGTATTTTTAAAAAATATTGTTATAGTACCTATGTCGATAATTTTAATCGAACTATCGATAGGATACATAAAAAGTGTTTATAAACAGTTGAAAAAGAATAGACAAGATAGTATAGTATCTTTAGGAAAAGAGTTTGTATTAAATTTAATAATTATTATGTGTGCTTCTATTATATTACAATCAATACTAAATATAATAAGTATTAGCATAATACAATTCCTAGCAAGATAAAGGAGTTAAAAATGAAGGTTTTAAAAGAGTATTTAGATTATATAGAAAAAACTAAAAAATTATCAAAAAATACAGTAGCATCTTATAATAGAGATTTAAAAAAATATATAGAGTATTTAAACAGCAAAGAGATAAATATTTTAGATGTAGTTGAAAATGATATAATAAGTTATTTGATTGAACTTGAAAAAGAAAATATATCAGTTTCATCAATTTCTAGAATGATATCTTCAATAAAATCATATCACGATTATTTATTTTTTAATGGACTGGCTAAAAATGACCCAGCAAAAAACATCAAAAAACCTAAAGTAAAAAGAGAAGAAGTAGAAATTCTTACAGAAGAAGAAGTAGATAAGCTTTTAAAATTTGAAGATTTATCAACACCAAAAAAAATAAGAGATAAGGCTATATTTGAAGTTTTATATGGGACAGGGATTAAAGTTTCAGAACTTATTGATATGAATTTAGAAGATATAGATTTGGATATAGACTATATATACTGTGGAAGCTCCAAAAATCAAAGAGTTATACCTCTGTGTGAAGCTACTAAATTTTATTTATTAAAATATATAAATGAGTCTAGAGATTTATTGACATATCCAGAAGAAAAAGCATTATTTGTAAATGCACAAGGACAGAGATTTACAAGACAAGGACTTTGGAAATTAATTAAAAAATATGCAAAAGAAGCAGACATAAATAAAAATATAAATCCTACGACGCTTAGACACTCTTTTGCAATACATTTATTAAATGGTGGTGCAAATGTAGCTGTTGTAAGCAAAATATTAGGGAATTCTAATTTATCAAGCTTACAGCTGTATTTAAAATATATAGATAAAAATCTAAGAAAAGAAATCAAGGAAAAACATCCACGCGAAAACGACATAAATTTTAAATAGTAAAAACCTCTATAATCTCATAGAGGTTTTTTTATTCTAAGGAAATTATACATTATATGGTTTGTGGATAATGTATAATTTCTAACCTATTAACTAAAGCAACGGAATCTTTGATTCGTTGGCGATATGAGCGAAGCGAATTTTTTATTTATTAAAATTAAAATCTATGTTTATAATATGTTAAATTTGGAAATACTATAGAAAAATATTTGTCTAAGTATTTTGTAATAAGTATTTTATTGTTGAAATATTGCTAACTAAGTTTTATAATAAAGAAGATACAAATATATCAAGGAGAAAAAATATGAAATTAAGTAAAAAGAGGGTTATCATATTGGTATCTTCCGTTATTTTATTAGTACTTATAGGAGCACTATTTGTAGCTTATGAAGGCGGACCTTATGATAAAAATAACGGGAAAGACATAGTAGTTGATATTCCTATGGGTTCAACTGTTAGTAGTGTGGCTGATATTCTTAAAGAAAACAACCTGATAAAAAACGAAGTTCTATTTAAATTAAACTTTAAAATGAAAAATAACGCTTCACATATGAAATCAGGAAAATACTTATTAAGTCAAAAATTATCTAATTCTGATATTATAGAAAAATTAGTTTCAGGTGAAATATATCGAGATGGTATTAAAGTTACTATACCAGAAGGATCTACATCAAATGAGATAATAGCATTATTAGTAAAAAATGAATTAGGCAAAAAAGAAGACTTTGAAAAATTAGTATCAAATCCAAGTGAATTTTATAGTGATTTTGAGTTTTTAGATCAAAAAGATATAAAAAGTTTAGAAGGATTTTTATATCCAAGTACGTATTATTTTGATAAAGATGCAAAACCTAAAGATATAATAAAAGAAATGCTTAGTCTATTTGATAAAAGCTATACTGATAAATTAAAGAAAAAACAAAAAGAAAGAAATATGACTCTTCAAGAAGTTGTAAATTTAGCATCTATAGTCGAAAAAGAAGCAGTAATAGATGAAGATAGACCTATTATAGCTAGTGTATTTTATAACAGACTAGAAATAGGAATGCCTCTTCAATCAGATGCGACACTTCAGTATATCTTTGAGACAAGAAAGAAGAGTATAACATATAATGATTTAAAAATAGATTCTCCATATAATACTTATATTAAAAAAGGATTACCACCGACACCTATTGCAAATCCAAGTATAAAATCAATAGAAGCAGTACTTGAGCCATCAAATACTGATTATTTATACTTTGTAGCTAGCATAGATGGAGGCAATGTTTATAGTAAAACATATGAAGAACACAAAACAAATGTAAACAAATACAGAAAAGACAGAGATGAAAGAAATAAAGCATTAGAAGAAGCATCTAAAGAAAATAATTAATAATAAAAGTTTTGTATGGATTATATCTTAAATTGGGTATAATCCATATTAATGTTTAATAGAAATCGAGGAGTGAAAATTTTGAGTAATATAGTAAATAATGTCGTTGAAGATTATATAAGAGAGACTTTAAAAGACACAGAAGGACTTTTAAAAGAATTAGAAATATATGCAGAGGAAAATAGTGTACCAATAGTACACAAAGAAGTGGCAGATTTATTAAAAGTACTTTTAAAAATGCAAAAACCAAAGAGAATTTTAGAAGTTGGATGTGCAATAGGGTATTCTTCTATATTATTTGCAACAACATGCGGAGAAGATTCTGACATAACAACATGTGAAAGAAATCCAGTTATGATTGAAAAAGCTAAAGAAAACATAAAAAGAGCTGGATTTGAAAATAATATAACAATACTTGAAGGTGATGCAGTTGAGCAGCTTCAAAATGTAGAAGGTGAATTTGATATGATCTTCTTAGATGCTGCTAAAGGCCAATATAAATTATTCTACGATTTAGTAATAGATAAACTAAAAGTAGGTGGAGTATTAATATCAGATAATATCTTATATAAAGGTATGATTGCTAGCGACGATTTAGTAGTTAGAAGAAAGAAAACTATAGTAAAAAGAATGAGAGATTATCTAGATTATATCTGTAATTGTGATTATCTAACGACTTCACTTTTACCAATGGGAGACGGAGTTGCTATAAGTTATAAAGACAGTAAAAGAGGAGAGAATAAAGATGCATAAAATGGAGCTTACTTGCTATGCAGGAAGTTTAGAATGTTTAAAAGCAGCACTTGAAAGTGGTGCAGATAGCGTATATGTAGGAGGAGAATCTTTCGGAAGAGATACTTTATCAGATGACTTTTCAAGAGAAGATTTAATAGAAGGTATTAAGTTTGCTCATGAAAACAACAAAAAAGTATATGTAACAATTAATTTACTTCCACATAATAAAGATTTTAAAGAGTTCGAAGCGTATTTAAAAACTTTAGACGAATTAAATGTAGATGCTGTTATAGTTTCAGAAGCTGGTACTTTAATAACAGTAAAACAAATTTTACCGGAAATGAAAATACATTTAAGCAATGTTTCAAATGTATACAATTACGAAACAGCTAATTTCTGGCACGAACAAGGTGTTGATAGAGTTGTAATCTCAAGAGAGTTATCTATAAAAGAAATGGAAACAATGAGATTAAATACACCTGAAAGTCTAGAATTAGAAGCATATGTTCATGGACCAGTAATAATGTCTTATTCAGGAAGAAAGCTAATAACAAGTTATTTAGAAAGCAAAGGAAAAGACAACTATTCTTCTAAGAAAAAATATAATTTAACAGAAGAAAAGAGACAAGGTCAATATTCTCCTGTTTATGAAGATGAAGCAGGAACAATATTCTTTGCAAGTAGAGATTTATGTATGATTGAATATCTAGATAAATTTATAAGAGCAGGAGTGAGTACTTTAACTATTGAAGCAAGACTTAATGATGAAAAGTATGTAAGAGAAGTTGTGCCAGTTTATAGAAAGGCAATAGATGACTTCTACAATAATAACTTCGAGTACAACTGTACTGAAGATATGTTAGAAACATTAAAAAATGCTACTCCTAGAAAGCATACAACAGGATTCTATTTAGATGAAACAATAGATTACGATTAATAAAAATATAGTAGGTTTTAATTAAAATTTACAAATTATAGAAATATAAAAATAAAAGTATGGACCCCTTAATTATTGTCAAAAATGACAAATAATTAAGGGGTGATTTTATGTCTAGAAAAATAAATAATATCAATAGAATTCTAGCAAAACGAATTAAAAATGGTTTTTATATATTTTTAATAATATTTTTAGCATTAATTATTAGACTATCATATTTAAGCATTTATAAATACGAATCTTATAGCAGTAAGATAGAAACTCAAAGTACACAAAAGGTAAATTTAAATTCTGGAAGAGGGATTATTTACGACAGAAACAATAATCCTCTGACAGATACAAATAGGACACAAGTGATAATAATGCCTAAAAGTGTTATTACAGATAATTATAAAAATATAAACACAATCAAAACAGTTACAGGTTTAGATGAAAATGATATCTTCAAAGCAGTACAAGATCAAATTGACAGTGAATTAATAGAAATAGAAGTAGGAAAATTAAGTACAAGTCAAATAAATAAATTAGAAAAAATAAATATAATTGTAGAACAAAAAACTAATAGATATAAAGACGACAACCTACTATCTCATACAATAGGATACATAAATAAAACCGATAGAAATGGAGTAAGCGGTATAGAAAAGAATATGAACTCAGAGCTTAAAAATTCCAACGAAAAATACATATCAGTTTTTAAGGCAGGAGATTTAGGCAAAAAAAGCGGGCTTAAAATAATTGAAGGTAGTATATCTAAAGTTACAAATAACAATAAAAATTTAAAACTTACAATAGACTCTAATATACAATCTCAGGTAGAAAAAATAGTAGATAAAGAAGAAAATCCTACAGCAGTAGTAATTTCAGACGTTAAAACAGGAGAAATACTTGCAATGTCATCGAGACCAAACTTTAATCAAAATAAAATAGAAGATTCAATAGACAAAACAGATGGCCAATTGCAAAACAGAGTAATATCAGCAACTTATCCACCAGGTTCTGTATTTAAAATGGTTGTATTGTTTGCTGCATTAGAAAATAAAGTAATAACAAACAGCACATATTACTACAACTGTACGGGAAGTGAGCAAATAAACAGCAAAGAAAAATTAAATTGCAATAATTTATCTGGACATGGAATACAAACCCTAGCAGAAGTATTTGCAAACTCATGTAATACTGCATTTTATGATATAGCAAAAAAAGTAGGAAAAGATGAAATTTATAAAGCGATTGAAAAACTTCATTTAAATGAAAAAATAGATATTGGATTAGATGAAGAAGTCGAGCCTAATATACCAGATAATATCTCATTGAGTAATTTGTCTATAGGTCAAGGCTCACTAGGTTTTACTCCACTACAAATAAATCAAATGACACAAATTATAGCTAATAATGGTCTTTATAAGCCATTATATATATACGATAGTATAGTTGATGACTCCATGAACGAAATAAAAAAATTATCTACATCTAAGAAGGAAGAATTGATATCACCTTATACATCAACACAAATTAAACAATTTATGATAGGCGTTTCACAAACAGGAACAGCTAAATCACTAAGTGATTTAAAAGGTGGATGTGGTGTTAAAACAGGGACAGCACAAAGCAGCGTAAACCATACAAAGGTATCGCATGGATGGATAACAGGCTTTTATCCAAAGGATAATCCTAAATATGCAATAACAGTCTTAGTTGAAGGTACAGAAAAAAACAGCAAGTCTGCAATACCTATTTTTAAAGACATATGCAATAGTATAAAATAATAAAAATATATATAGTGATTTAATATGTAAGTCAATGTTATAAAAATTTTACTTTATAAAATAAAATTTTTACATCGAAAACGGAAACTTCTGAATCAATAAATCATATAATTTAAAATGACAGTTGATTAAGGGGGTGGCGCCTTGACTACTATTAAATCATTTGAAAAACCATTAACCCCTGAAGAAGAAGTATATTATTTAAATTTATTAAAAAATGAGAATAATAAAGAAGCTAAGGAAGTTTTAGTTGAAAGAAATATGAGATTAGTAGCTCATATTTCTAAAAAATATAATAATTCTAGTGAAGAGTTAGATGATTTGATATCCATAGGGACTATAGGTCTTATTAAAGCAATAGATACATTTAATGTAGACAAAGGAATAAGGCTTGCTACTTATGCTTCAAAATGTATAGAGAATGAAATTTTAATGAATATAAGAAGTAATAAAAAAAACAAGATGCAGGTATCATTACAAGATCCAATAGGAGTAGACAAAGAAGGAAATGCAATAAGTTTAATAGATATATTAGGAACTGACGTAGATTATATAGTAGATAAAGTAGAACTAAAAATGAAAATAAGTAAACTTTATGAAAAGATAGAACAAATTTTAACTGAAAGAGAAAATGAAATAATCAAACTAAGATACGGACTTACACCGCATGGCTATAAGACACAAAGAGAAATAGCTCAAAAATTAAATATATCTAGATCTTATGTATCTAGAATTGAAAAAAAAGCATTGAAAAAATTGAAAAAAGAATTAAAAATAGAAAAAAGCCTTATTTAAGGCTTTTTTTGTCGCACATTATTTATACTTACAGTTCATAAAATGACAAATTATTTATATTTAATATGCTAATATTAAGTATACAAACAAAGTACAACAGTAAACGCTGAAGTATATTGGAAAAAATTATTTTTTAATTAAGATTTACGTAAATATGTTTAAGTTTATGTAATATATTAAATGATAAATGGGGGATAGATTATGAACACATCAGATAAAATTTTATTATTAAATAATATTAATTTTGTAATAACTACTACTATAATTATAATGTCTGTATTTATTTATTATTTAAAAAGAGAATTACATTACATATGCTTTGCAATGGTATATTTTATCGAGTCAATATTATTTATAAATCTAGCTGTAAATGGTCTATTTAATAATTATGGTATTAGTTTAGGATATTTATTTGTAATAAAAATACTATGTCTCGTAATTAATAGAAATTCTTTAGAGTCAAATAGCTTTAAGAAGATTTTATTGATAGTAATAAACTCGACTGGATTATTTTTGATAAGCTATAGTACTATGATTAGTTTAGTTTTAGATATAGCAGTAAACTTAATAACTTTGTATATATATGGATACAAGATTTTTGCAAAGGTAAATAACGAATTCTCATATATTAAAGTAAAAGCAAAGATGAATGAAGGATATATACAGAGCTTAATTAAAGAGATACAAAGCGAAGTTGATAATAATGATAAATTAGATAAAAAAGAAGAACAATTAAATAATATATTTGACATTTCTTTATCAAAATGCAAATTTCCAATATTAATTTTAGAAAATAATATCGTAAAGTACACAAATAATAAATTTAATAAACTATTCAAAGAAAGAGATTTTGATAAATTACATGTAGAAAGTTTTTTTAGAAAAAGCTTTTATAACCCAAAAGAAATTATTGATACTATAAACTCACAAGAAAGAGTTTTAGATATGAATATAAACTCAATCAAAGGACAAGCCTACTTATTAAATGCAGTAGAACTAATAAACCAAAACAAAAAATTCAAGGTTGTTCAGTTTTGTAATTTAAAAAGCACTTATAAAGAAAAAGAAAAAATAACATTTAATGAAAATAGCTATAAAAAACTAATTGAAGTTATGGATGATGGCATTCTTATTATTAATAAAGATAAGATTGACTATATAAGCAGTAAAGTAAAAGACATATTAAGCATAAAAGATAAGATATATTCAATAGAAGATTTACTACCGTATATATCGATTGTGGAAAGAGATAAATTTATAAAAAATATCTCATCAAATAAACTCAATAAAGAAAATAGTATATGGTATACAAAAACTTATAAAAATAAAAGTTTAAAAGTATCACAGAGCTTATTAAATATTGATAATAAAGAATTAAAATTAATAATATTTTCTGATATAACACAAAGTCAACAACTCATGGAGGATATAGAAGAAAGAGAGACAATATACAGAGTATTATTAGAAACACTTCCAGATGGTATTGTCATAATGGACAAAACTACTCAAAAATATATTTATAAAAATAAATATATGATAGAGCAATTTAAAAAAATAGGGATAGATAAATTTAATAATATTGTAGATGAATATCTGCATTCAGTTGATTTTGATAATGAAAAAATAATTAATTTAAATAAAAAAGAAAATGCATCCATAGTTATAACAGATATAAAAAGTGAAAATGTATATATTATTGTTTTTAAAATTTTAGAAAATAATCAAAAGATACAAGATATAAGAGAAAGATTGAAAAAAACACAGCAAACTGAAGAATTTAAAACACAATTTTGCATAGATGTAGTCGATAAAATAGAAAATCCAGTCGATAATATGTTATATGAAAACACAATTATGAAAAAGAATGTGAACTCTCAAATAATAAAAAACCATGTTGATTTAGTAAGAAAAAATTTATATAGATTAAAAAAAGTTTTGGATAATATAAATGACATAATGGATATAGAAAATCTTTCATACGATTTGAATTATGTTGTATTTGATGTTGTCAAATTGCTAAAAGATATATCGATACTATCTAAATACTATATAGACAGAAAATATCTAAATTTAGAATTAGAATTTAGTGATGATGAAATATTAGTTTATCTAGATAGTGTAAAATTACAAAAGATTATATTAAATATCTTATCTAATGCGATAAAATTTACTGATAAAAGTGGAAAAATAAAAATATCAGTAGAGAAAAAAATAGATTTTATAGTAATTAGCATAAAAGATAGTGGAATTGGTATACCAAAAGACCAAATGAATTTTATATTTGAAAATTTTGAACAAATAGATAGAGGTCTATCTAGATTGGCAGAAGGTATGGGTATGGGGCTTTATTTAGTAAAGCAGCTAGCTGAAATACAAGATCTCTATTTAAATGTAGATAGTGAGTTAAATAAAGGCAGTGAATTTAAAATATTAATAAGAAATACAGAAAATTCTTTCTTAAAAAATAAATATAAAAAAGATATCTGTATAAAAAAAGAATTTGTAGATATACAATTTGCAGATATATACCCAGCATAAATATATGTAACTATATATTGTTCATAGCTGAAATAGGGAGGGAGAAATATGGTGATTCATTGTATAAAAATATTTACTATTGCTATATGCATATGTTGTTTGATTATAAATAGATTTACTTTAGTTAAAAAAAATAAAAAAGTAATAAAGTTTAGGATGATACTTCTTACTACATTTCTTATATTACAGATAACTAGCATTTTATTCAAATATTTTAAAATCAACAAAGATATAGTCGATATATACAGCAGCATAGTTGTATTTTTTATAATAATAAATTATTTTAAGAAACAACAATTTATCAAAAAACAAATAATAGGAGTTTATATATTTTTTATTTTAGTTGATTTGATTTTGAGAGTACAACAAAGAAGTTTATATATGAATAACTTATTAGATATGGTAATTTTAGTTTTAGTATTTAGTAAAAGTGCAAAACTATATTATAAAAATGTATATGTAACACCTGGCCAGTTACCAACATGTTGTTTTGAGCCGGTTATATCGTTGAATAATGTTGTTTTACCGCAGTTTG
>NZ_JADPET010000058.1 GCF_015667935.1 Clostridium sp. 1001270J_160509_D11
TCCAAACAGGGTGGTTTTTGGAATCAATGTGGTCTCAAGTTTTGATTTTATATTCATTGCGTTCAAAGAAAATACCAGTTAAAGCTATTTCTTTTGAACTAAATGAAATCTATAAAATAGGATATGATAAAACTTTTAATAAATTATTTCCTACAGACGATATTTATAATTTAGTCAATAATGGGCACGATTGTTTAAATCAAAATATACAGATATCTGAAGATATCTACTATAGGATAGTAAATATCTCAAAATTAAATAAATATGTTGGTTTTTTTATATTAGGTCCAATAACTACAACCAAAACAGAAAATAGTACTTCTAGTATTCCTTATCTTCCATTGGAATGCTTAAATTATTGTGCTAATTTTATCATAGGAATTTCTACTGATAAATTTAATAAAGCTTTAGATACTAAATCATTTAATCCTTATATAAAAAAGTCTATTGAATATGTGCATAAACATTTTGATGAAAATATTAATATTACGAATTTATGTAAACATTTAAATTTAAATAAAAGTTATTTTTGTAGTTCTTTTAAAACTGCTACAGGACATACTTTCTGTCACTTTCTAAATCATTTTAGAGTTGAGAAAAGCAAGCAGTTATTATTAGAAACAGACTTAAATATACTCGATATTGCTATAGCAGTTGGATTTAATAATCAAAATTACTATAGTACAACTTTTAAAAAATTTACTGGAAAAACTCCATCTCAATATAGAACTTGTCATAAACATTAAAAAGTTCTGTGTTCAATATAAATCACCTACATAGAGCTTTTAAATTTATCTTTTAGGCTGATTTTCATAAATATTCATATAAAATTAAAACCAATTTTTTTTGATTGCTAATGGATATACTATTAATATGTAACTTATAAAATTTCACACTTAAGTTTTATAAGAGTCACGAACTAAAATTTATAAATATAACAATAGTATTAATAATATTCAAATTATAATATAACAAATTTGTAATAATATTTTTATCTCACTGTAATTATATTGTAAGATTTAAAAAGTATAATAGAATTTAAGAAGTTATTCTATAAAAACATTATATATTTAAACAATTTTAGGGAGGGAATTACATGAATAAAAATCTAATAACACTAATTGTATCTTTTTTAATAATACTGTTAGTTGGTTTTATAGATAAAAGTACTAGTTATGATACTTCTAATTTTGGGGATACTGTTGTTTTTTATCCACAACATCAAGATGATGAAACACTTTGGGCCGCAAGTGCAATATTAGAAGCTATACAAGAAAGAGGGGCTGATAATGTATATGTTGTTTTAGTTTCTTATGGTACTGGAATAAAAGTTTTAAAAGATGAAAAATATAGTCAATTAAGCAATATGCAAAAGTATGAATATAGAGAACGAGAATTTTTAGATGCTGTAAAACAACTAGGTGTAAAACAAGAAAATATTATACTACTTCCAAGAATAAATAATTCAGAAAGTACTAGTTTTGAACTTATGGAACAAACTGCTCTTAATTTTGAGCATAGATTTAAAAATGTGACGCATGTTGCTCACACATATAAATACGATTGGCATCTTCAACACCTTAAAAATGGCTCTGTGATACAGTCTTTATATAATAGTGGGAAAATTAAACACGCACTTTATTTTATAAAACCTCAATATGAAAAAGATATACCAGCTCAAGAAAAAATAGTTTATAAATCTCAATCGCCTACTGAAAAAAATAAAATTAAAAATGCATGTATGGCATATAAATTAATTGATGAAAATATGCAAAGAGAAGGAATCGGATATCAATCGGATCATAAGTCATTTGAAAAACTGATGAATAAAAATAGATCTATACTTCACACACCTAACGTTTAGATTGATTTAATATATATTTATTAGAAACCCATTGTACAATGTATCAACTTGCACAATGGGTCTTGTATTTTTATTATTTTTTGCCTTTGCCTGTCATTTCTGTTATTTCCATTTTTAATACATATGTTTGAGATGCACTCTTATCTATATATTTCATTCCAGATTCTATGTACTCTGGAGATAATTTTTTTATAAGTGCCTCAAGACCTTTTTTCTTTTCATCTTCATCTTCAACTATTGAAACTTTTCCAAAAACAATAGCTGAACTATATTTAGTAGAGAATGTTTTTGGTTGAAGACATACATCATTTACAACTGTAAAACAAGCATTGCTATTGTGTATTATATTGCTAACTTTATATCCTACAGCTTTTGCACAATGAAAATATATTACTCCATCTTCATATACAAAATTCATTGGTACACCATAAGGTGCATTATCAATCCCTATTGTTGAAAGTATACCATATTCTGATCTGTTTAAAATATCAAGAGTTTGATCTTCATTTAACATACGGTCTTTTCTGCGCATTTCCATAATTTTATTCCCCTTTGCGTGTTGTTTTCTGAAATAATTATAACACTTATTTAAATGAAATAGTATATTAACTAGCTAAGGTTATAAGTCAAATTATCCCTATCCAACCTTTTCAAAAATTAACAACTCAGTCTTCCAGTTTTTTAATTCTATACTGTTACTTTTAATATTTCCTTCTACTGAATCTCCTTCATTTGTCATAATAATTTTTTGATTTTCTATTATATATTCAAATTCGTCATCTTCTGAGCCAATCATTCTAATAATTCCTTTTCCATTTCCCTTAAGCTCAATTATCATTCCTCCGTCTTCACCATATGTCAAATTCCAAAGTTTATCACCCTTCTTAACAACTTTACCATCCACATGTATTTCTTTTAATTTATATGTTCCCTCATAATTTTTTATATTCGTTGCACAAGCTACCAACATTACTGCTAATAAGGCTGATGCTAAAATAAGTAATATTTTTTTCATTATATCCCTCCCCCTTATTATGGATAAACCTTATGAAAAATTTATATTATTTACTACTTTTAATTTATGAAAGGATTTATTTAATATTCATATTTTAACTATTAATAAAAGTTTTAATTAGTTGAGGTTAAATTGATAAAAACTTGATAAAATATTTAAGAAATAATATGACACAAATATATAAAAAGAAAGGGTGATTACTTTGTTTTCTGTACTTATAGTAGAAGATGATAAAGAATTAAGTGAATTATATTGTACGGTTTTGAGCGACAATGGATATAAAGTTTATACTGCCCAAAATGGTGAAATTGCGCTTAAACTTATACATGAATCTTATATTGATTTAATGATTTGTGATGTTATGATGCCAAAAATAGATGGCTATGAATTAACTAAACAACTTAGAGAAAGTGGTTTCATTAGTTGTTTCTTCAATAATGATAGGAATTATAACATATATTTCTGTCCTTGAGAGAACAAAAGAAATTGGTATACTTCGTGCAATAGGTGCTAGCAAACGTAATGTATCACAAGTATTCACTGCTGAAACATTTATAATTGGTCTTTGCTCAGGATTAATCGGTGTTGGAACTGCATGCTTATTATTAATTCCAGGTAATGCAATCATACACGCTTTATTAGGTACGACTGATGTTAATGCATATTTACCAGTATCAAGTGCTTTAATACTGATTGTATTAAGTGTAGTACTTACTTTAATCGGTGGTGTGTTCCCTTCTAGAGCAGCTGCCAAACAAGACCCTGTCACTTCACTTAGAAGTGAATAAACTTAAATTTAAAAACTTAAAATAATTTCTTATATTTTTAATAAAAATATAATTTTCTTATTCAAATAATTTTCTTATCCAATTAAAATACCCTTGTACAGTTTTTTAAATTCTGCACAAGGGTATTTTTTAACAATACTCATAATCTGGTTGTATACTACGTTTTAATTCATGTAGTTTTCCATCAAATAAGCAATTTAATTCTTCGATTTTTGTATAATCAGCTGGTCGCATTAAACTAGGATGCTTCGGAAGTTCTAATGCATTACTCATCTCTAAAACTTCACTAACAAATTCTGAACAGAAATAATGACTTTTTCTATCATATGCAATATTCATTCTGCATAAAAGCAATCCTAAAACATTATATCTATAACAATCTGCATTTTCCATCATATCATCAACATGATTTTTGGCTTTTTCATATGTTTCATCATCTACTTTTAATTCATATAAGGCACATGGAATATGGTTACATTTTTCATAAAATCCACTATATAAAGCTTCATGTCTTATTCCAGCAGGCAATGGTGTCCTTTTATATTTTCTCGCAAAACTATATAAAGGCTCTAACTTTTCATCAAATGATATAGAAATATGTGTATACTTATCTGATGTAGCTAACCCAATTGTCTTAGACACGTATGTGTCAGATCTCGTAAGTAGTAAATAAATTGATTTCATCTACTATATCCTCCTGTGGTGTATTGTATACTTGCTTTGAGGAAAATATATTTCCTACATATTTCAAAAACATTAGGTTCGCCAAGTGTCTATAAACCCCACCTTAACTTACCATTATCCTTTTCAATTCTACAGAATCACAATAATAAAATCAAGAATTTTTTACACTTACTATTCTACAACTATTACTGTTAATACTTATGTTGTTGATTAGGTCTTACCCCTCTCTCTCTGTAAGTATTATCGTTACTATATACCTTGTTTAAAATTATCCAAATATACCTGATTTGAAATCATTCAAAATCTTTATTAGTTCTATAAATTAACATTCTTAAAGGAAAAAGCCCTTATGATATATTTGGACCAAAATAATATCATAAGGGCTTTTAATGTTTAAGATTACTTTTTATTTTTAACTGTTAACAATGTATACACTATTAGAAGTTCTTATTCCCATTCAATAGTTCCAGGAGGTTTAGAAGTTATGTCATACACAACTCTGTTAGCTCCATCAACTTCGTTAACTATTCTGTTAGCTATTTTTTCTAATACATCATAAGGTATTTTGTACCAGTCAGAAGTCATTCCGTCAGAAGATGCAACTGCTCTTAAACCTACTAAGTAAGCATAAGTTCTTTCATCTCCCATAACTCCAACTGTTTTAACATCTGGTAATGTTGCGAATGCTTGCCATATTTCTCTATATAGACCAGCTTTTCTTAATTCATCCATGTATATAGCATCAGCTTCTCTTAATATGTCACATTTTTCTTTTGTAACTTCACCGATAACTCTTATTCCAAGACCTGGTCCTGGGAATGGATGTCTAAATATTAGTTTATCTTCTATTCCTAGTTCTAAACCTATTTTTCTAACTTCATCTTTGAATAATTCTTTAAGTGGTTCAACTATTTCGAAGGCAACATCTTCAGGAAGTCCTCCAACGTTGTGGTGAGATTTTATTGTTACAGATTCTCCACCTAATCCACTTTCTACTATATCAGGGTATATAGTTCCTTGAACTAAGAAGTCCATTTTTCCAAGTTTATTTGATTCTTCTTCAAATACTCTTATGAACTCTTCACCTATTATTTTTCTTTTTGCTTCTGGTTCAGTAACACCTTTTAATTTTGATAAGAATCTGTCTTCACAGTTAACTCTTATTAAGTTCATGTCGAAAGTATCTCTGAATATTCTTTCTACATCGTCACCTTCATTTTTTCTTAAAAGACCGTGGTCAACGAATACACAAGTTAAGTTATCACCTATAGCTTTGTGAACAAGTACTGCAGCTACTGATGAGTCAACCCCACCACTTAATGCACAAAGTACTTTTCTATCTCCTATAGTTTCTCTTAATTCAGCGATTTTATCTTTTATGAATGAATCTGTAGTCCAGTCTCCTTTAACACCACATATGTTGTATAAGAAGTTTTTGATTATCATATATCCTTCTTGTGAATGTTCAACTTCTGGGTGGAACTGAACTCCGTATAAGTTCTTTTCTACGTTTTGTATACCTGCAACTGGACAGTCAGCAGTGTATGCTATTATTTCAAAACCTTCTGGAACTGAGTCTATTCTATCAGTGTGACTCATCCATACAGAATTAGTTGTTATTCCTTCGAATAATTTTGATTCTTTGTATGTTATAGCAGTTTTACCGTATTCTTTTTCTGCTGCAGTACCTCTTCTAACTACACCACCTAAAGTATGGCACATAGTTTGGATACCATAGCATATACCTAATATTGGTATACCTGCTTCATATATTTCTTTTGCCATTCTTGGAGAATCTTCTAAGTATGCACTATTTGGTCCCCCTGTGAATATTATCCCTTTTGGATTTTTAGCTTTTATTTCTTCAATGTCTGTTTTGTAAGAGATTATTTCACAATATACGTTATTTTCTCTAACTCTCCTAGCTATTAACTGATTGTATTGACCTCCGAAGTCTATAACAAGCACTAATTCATGTTTCATTACATCATATCTCCTTGCGTACTATAATTTGGTGCTTCTTTAGTTATTTTTATGTCGTGTGGATGACTTTCTTTTAAAGAAGCTGCTGTTATTTTTACAAACTCTGCATTAGCTTGTAATTGTTCAATTGTAGGTGCTCCACAGTATCCCATTCCTGATTTTATTCCGCCTATCATTTGGAATACTATATCTTCTGCTTTCCCTTTGTAAGCAACCATACCTTCTACACCTTCTGGAACTAATTTCTTTTGTCCTGATTGGAAGTATCTATCTTTTGAACCATCTTCCATAGCTGCTATAGAACCCATACCTCTGTATGTTTTATATGATCTACCTGCATATAATACTATTTCTCCTGGACTTTCTTCAGTTCCTGCGAACATTGATCCCATCATACAAACATTAGCACCTGCTGCTAAAGCTTTTACGATATCTCCAGAATATTGGATACCACCGTCTGCTATTATTGGTATATCGTATTTTTTAGCTACTTCATAACAATCCATTATAGCTGTTATTTGTGGTACACCTATACCAGCAACTACTCTTGTTGTACATATAGAACCAGGTCCCATACCTATTTTAACACAATCTGCACCAGCTTTTATTAAATCTTCGCAACCTGCTGCTGTTGCAACATTACCCGCTATAACCGGAAGATCAGGATATGCAGCCTTTACTTTTTTAAGGGCATTTATTACATTTTGTGAATGTCCATGTGCACTATCTAAAACTATTATATCAACCTTTGCTTTATAAAGAGCATCTACTCTCTCTAATAAATCGTTAGTTATTCCTACACCTGCTCCACAAAGCAGTCTGCCTTTTTTATCTTTTGCTGAATTAGGGTATTGAATTTTCTTTTCTATATCTTTTATAGTTATTAATCCTTTTAAATGACCTTCTTCATCAACTATTGGTAATTTTTCAATTCTATGTTTACCTAATATATCTTTAGCTTCTTCTAGAGTTATACCTTCTCTTGCAGTTACTAAATGTTCTTTAGTTGTCATTGCTTCTTCTATACGTCTAGTCACATCTGTTTCGAATTTGATATCTCTATTCGTAATTATACCGATTAATATGTTGTTTTCATCTACTATTGGAACGCCTGATATTTTATATCTTGCCATTATGTTATCTGCATCTTGAATTGTGTGACCTTTAGATAAAGAGAATGGGTCTACTATTACTCCACTTTCACTTCTTTTTACTCTATCTACTTCTGAAGCTTGTTCTTCTATTGACATGTTTTTATGAATTATACCGATACCGCCTTGTCTTGCCATAGATATAGCCATTTTAGATTCTGTAACTGTATCCATACTAGCACTCATTAACGGAATATTTAGTTCAATATCTTTTGTTAATTTAGTCTTAATATCGATTTGTGATGGTATTATTTCTGATTTCTGTGGAATTAATAATACGTCATCGAAAGTTAAACCTTCTTTTACGATAGTTGCCATTTTACATTACCCCTTTCATAGTTAATTGATTATGTTAATTTTAAAATATTTTAAATATTGTAATTTTAATTATTATTTAAAATAATATATATTCATTTATCTTATAAAATTTAAAAAATTATATCAAAAAAGCCTCTATAGTAACTTCCATCAATTTTAACAAAAGTGAAATTACTATAAAGGCTTTTAACATCACTGATATAGCCAATCCGCTGGGATAAATATCGGCCGGCGGATTTACTTAAAGATGTCGCAGATATAATAATTCCACTCATAGTCTAGATATTTACGGCATCTAGGTAGAAACTCTCAGACCATATTACTGAGCATATACGAGTGATTTATTAATTAGCTTTATTTTTTCATTTAAATTAATTTGTTCAATTAATTGAATATTAATTTATCAAAATTAATGAACGTTGTCAACAATTTTAAAAAAATTTTTCGGCTATTAAATAATTTATTTCTTGAAAAACTTTAACTAGAGGTATGTTTTCCCTTTTAGCCATTATTTTACAATCTTCATACTCTGGTGTCGCTTTAATTAATTTATTATTTAAGTAACCTAACTTTATTTGTATGTCACCGTATTTTGTATTTATTCTTTCAAATTTTCTATCTATAACCCTTCTTTCTAGCTTATGATATCTCACTCCAAACGTTGATGTTTCAAGGATTAAGAGGTTTATAAGTTTTTGTAAATCTTCTTCTTTGCACAGTATACAAATCTTATATGCAGGTCTATTTTTCTTCATAAAAATACTTTCTGTATATATATCTAATGCACCTTGATTTAAAATTTGTTCGTATATGTGAGAATATATTTCTGAAGACATGTCGTCTATATTTACATTAATCTCCCAGACTATATTCTTTTTTTTTTTACACCTATAAATGTTCTTAGCATGTTTGGAACTTCAAATTTTTTATGTCCGATTCCATATCCTATTTGTTTAGTTTCAAATTCAATTTCGTCTATAAATTTATCACACATAGTTTTTATAATTGCTGCTCCTGTTGGAGTTGTACATTCACCTGATACATTGTTAAATTTAACTGGTACGTCTTTTAATATTTCTACGACTGCTGGTGCTGGTACTGGAATTATTCCATGTGCACACTTAACAAAACCTGATCCTAATGGTACTTTTGTCGCATATATTTTGTCTATGCATAGTAAATCTATTAGTATACATGAACCTACTATATCGATTATTGAATCCATTGCTCCAACTTCATGGAAATGTATTTTGTCGATAGATGTCCCATGTACCTTTGCTTCTGCTTTTGCAACTTCCATACAGATATCTTTCGCATTTTGTTTTATTTTGTCGTTTAATGTACTATTGTCGATTATGTCATATATATCTATCAAGTTTCTATGTACATGACCTTCATTTACTATAACATTTACATTTGTTCCTCTTATTCCATTTTCAAATTTATCATTTATTTCTATTTTGTATTCTTTGTTTAGGTTTAATTTGTCCAACTCTTTTAAAAATATTTCCTTTGGAACTCCTAGATTTAGTAATGTTGCTAAAGTCATATCCCCTGATATTCCACTTATAATATCAAAATATAAAATCTTTTCTTCTTGCATGTATGTTCTCCCCGTATTGTTTTATTATGTATTTTTATATATTTAATAAATTATTTATTTATATCGATTATTTCTATATTATTTTACTCGAATAATATTTTTTATATTTTCACAAATTACTTTAATTTGTTTTTAATTTATAATATCAATTCAATTTTCTCAATTCCCACAATATTTATAATTATTTTAATTTATTTATAGTAGCAGCTAAATATCCTGCTCCAAATCCATTATCTATATTGACTACAGATATTCCAGATGCACAACTGTTTAACATTGCTAAAAGCGCAGTAAGTCCATTAAAACTTGTCCCATATCCAACTGATGTTGGAACAGCGATTACTGGTACATCTACCATTCCTCCAACAACACTTGGTAATGCGCCTTCCATCCCTGCCACAGCAACTATTACCCTTGCTTGTTCAATAAGGTATCTTTTATTTAATAATCTATGTATCCCAGCTACACCTACATCATATATTCGCTCTACTTTATTTCCTAAAAATTTAGCAGTATAATAAGCCTCATCCGCCACTGCTATATCTGATGTACCTGCTGCAAGTATTGCTATAGTACCCTTTCCTACCATTTCAATCTCATGATTTTTTATCATTAATACTCTTGATAATTCATCATATTCCACATTGTCGTATATCTGTTTTAATTTTTCAGCAGTCTCTTTTCTGCATCTTGTTCCAAGTACATTGCTTTGTTTTTTAAGCAAAACATCTACTATCCCTATTATATGTTCATCTGTTTTTCCTTCACAGTAAATGACTTCTGGGAACCCATTTCTAATCTCTCTGTGATGGTCTATATTTGCATAACCTAAATCTTCATAAGGTAAATCTTTTAATTTAGTTATCGCTGTATCTATATCTATTTCATCATTTTTAACTGCTTCTAATAATTTTTTTACATCCATATTAACTTTGTGCCCCTTTCTCTATGATAATATCACCATATATTTCCCTTATAATTTACATATATTGTAACACTTACATCTTTATTTAGAAATATCCTTTTACCTAGTTTATACAATTTATAAGTATAATTTCCTATACGTTATATAAATTTTAAATACCTAATCTCCATTTAATCTCAATAGATTTTCTAAAATAAAAAAAGCACCATATCACAAAACTATTATGATATAGCGCATTAATTTCGAGTCGATATTTTAAATTTTAATATAATGAGTTAGATTACATCATTCCTGGCATTCCGCCACCAACTGCTGCAGCTGGATCTTCTTTTTGAGGAATTTCTGCAACTGCTGCTTCAGTAGTTAAGAATACACTTGCTATTGATGAAGAATTTTGTAAAGCACTTCTAGTAACTTTAGTTGGGTCAACTATACCAGCTTCTATCATGTTTACATATTCTTCTTTATATGCATCAAATCCTACTTCTGGATCTGCGTTTATTACATTTTGTACTATTACAGCACCTTCAAGACCTGCATTTATTGCTATTTGTCTTAATGGTTCTTCTAATGCTTTTCTTATTATTTTAGCACCTATAGCTTCTTCGCCATCTAATTCAGATATTAATTTTTCTACTGCTGGTATAACACTTACAAGTGCAGTACCACCACCAGCAACTATACCTTCTTCAACAGCAGCTTTAGTTGCATTTAAAGCATCTTCTATTCTTAATTTCTTTTCTTTCATTTCAACTTCTGTAGCTGCACCAACTTTAACTACTGCAACTCCACCAGATAATTTAGCTAGTCTTTCCATTAATTTTTCTCTATCAAAATCAGAAGTAGTTTCTTCAGCTAAATGTTTTATTTGGTTTATTCTGTTTTCTATGTTAGCTTTTTCTCCAGCTCCATCAACTATTGTAGTGCTATCTTTTGTTACTTTTATTGAAGATGCTCTACCTAACATGCTTAAGTCAGCTTCTTTTAATTCGTAACCAACTTCTGAAGATATTACTGTACCTCCAGTAAGTATTGCTATATCTTCTAACATTTGTTTTCTTCTGTCACCGAATCCAGGAGCTTTAACAGCAACAACATCAAATGTTCCTCTTAATTTATTAACTACTAATGTAGATAATGCTTCACCTTCAACGTCTTCAGCTATTATTAATAATTTTTTACCTGTTTTAACTAATTGTTCAAGTAATGGTAATATTTCTTGGATGTTAGATATTTTCTTGTCAGTTATTAATATGAAAGGATCGTTTAAAACAGCTTCCATTTTATCAACATCTGTTACCATGTATGCAGAAACAAATCCTCTGTCAAATTGCATACCTTCAACAGTGTCTAATTCAGTTTTCATAGTTTTTGATTCTTCAACAGTTATAACACCATCTCTACCAACAACTTTCATTGCTTCAGCTATTAATTGACCTATTTCATCATCACCTGAAGATACAGCACCAACTTGAGCTATTGCTTCGTCAGTTTCAACTATTCTTGATTGATTTTTTAATTCTTCAACTGCTACTTCTACAGCTTTAGCTATACCTTTTCTTATTAAGATTGGGTTTGCTCCAGCTGTTACGTTTTTAAGACCTTCTCTTATGATTGCTTGAGCTAAAACTGTTGCTGTAGTAGTCCCATCACCAGCTACATCATTAGTTTTAGTTGCAACTTGTTTAACAAGTTGAGCACCCATATTTTCAAATCTGTCTTCTAATTCTATTTCTTTAGCTATTGTTACACCATCATTTGTTATTAGTGGAACACCATACATTTTATCAAGTATAACATTTCTACCTTTTGGTCCTAATGTAACTTTAACTGTATCTGCTAATTTATTTACCCCTCTTTCAAGAGCTCTTCTAGTATCTTCTGCAAATTTAATTTCTTTTGGCATGTTAATTCATCCTCCTACTTATAATATTATAATTCTACTATAGCTAATATATCGCTTTGTCTTAATATTATGTAATTTTCCCCATCTGCTTTTATTTCGTTTCCAGCGTATTTAGAGAAGATAACTTTATCTCCTACTTTAACTTCCATTTTTACTTCGTTTCCATCTACTATACCACCTGGTCCTACTTCTATAACTTCAGCCATTTGTGGTTGTTCTTTAGCTGCTGTTGGTAATACTATACCGCTTGCAGTTTTTTCTTCAGCTTCAAATTTTTTAATGACAACTCTGTCTGCTAATGGTCTTATTTTCATGTCCCATTCCTCCTATTTATATAAAAATCTTTGTGTTAAATACATCTTAAAAATTCTTTTTGTATAGAATTTATTTATTATTTTCCATTTTTATCACTCTTTAACTAAGAGTGCTAACAATTATTATATTATACTATTTTACTCATTTTTTCAACCTATAATTGGATTTTTTTTCAAATTATTATGAGTTTACAGTAAATTTTTTCAAATAAAATTTCGCATGCTTTTATATATTCTTTTTTGTTTTAATATATCCTCTATTACTTTTATAAAAATTATCTTCCTATACCAAATTCTCTTGCATAATAGAATAAATATTGTTGTGCAAATCCTGCTAAATCTCCGAATTTCTCTATACCAAATTTTCTAATTTTAGTTAAACTTAAATCCTCTTCAACGTAGAATTCTTGCATTACTCTCTTTACCCAAACATCAACAGGGAATGTATCGTATTTTTGCATACCAAATAAAGCTATACAATCAGCTACTTTTGGACCAACTCCATTAAATTTAAGTAATTCTTTTAAACATTCAGCCGTTGGTAATTTTCTATATTCTAGTACATCTATATTTTCATCATTTACTATTTGAGCAGTTGATTTTATATATTTATCTCTAAACCCTGTTGAACATGCTCTAATTTCTTCTATAGTTGCTTTGTTTAATTGTTGTGGTGTCGGGAATGCATAGTATTCTTGATTTTTATACTCTCCTATATATGTTCCAAAGTTTTTTGATAAGTTATTTATAGCTCTTTGTATCATTGGAATTCTATTATTTGCAGATATTATGAAAGAAATAAGCATTTCCCATCCATCTTGTTTTAATATTCTTATTCCTTCGCCAAATTCTGTAGCCTTTTCTAAATGCTCATCCATTACTTTTAATGTATTTACCATTGATTCATAATCTCTTCCTAAGTCGAAGTAGTCATACCATATGTTATCAAAATCTTCTTTTGTTGTATTATCTAAATATATTTTGTTTCCTTCTTGTTTAACGTTTATCACTTTGCCCATTGCCACACCTGTGTATGAGTCATCTTCTTGTTTTATCCATCTGAAACATTGTCCACATTCAAATATATGTTTAGGGTTAAAATTTTTTACGTCTTCTAATATTACAGTGTTACCTTGTTGTGTTACTTTCATTATGATTTCTCCTCTTACTTTATCTATTTTTTAATATTATTTTAATTATACCCTGGTTAGGTAGATTAATTACAATAACTTATAATCGTTATTTTTATTTTTAATATCATCATACAATATAGTTATAGTTATAAATCCTTCTCCAATTTCATGATCATAAATCATAGTTGGCTTTATATCAATAACTTGCTTGTCTTTTATAAAATTATTTACCGTATTTTCTATCTCTGTAGTTTCAAATCCGTCTCCAATAAAATCTTTAAAAATTTTTATTTTCATATTATTCACCCCTAAATTTATCAACTTATATATTATTTATATCAATATTAGCTTATAAATAACTTAATTATAAGATTAAATAAAAAAACTTCAGCCTGTTTTGGCTGAAGTTTTTGTTTTTACATATATTTATTTATTACTTCATAGCATTTCTCTCTGGCACTATCTCTATTCTGACTTATTACATCTAAGACCCATCCATTTCCGCCACCAGCTAATTTAGCATCTTCAATTGCACTTTGTTCTCTATTATATTTTTCTTGTTCAAAAGCATTTCTATAATTTCTTATTTCTTGTGCCTTATCTGGGAAATAAGAAGAAATATTGATTCCCTTGCTCAATATATTCCCCGTATTTTTTATGTTGTATAACCTTAGCATAGACAGTAATTCCTGAAAATGCTACTGCCATTAAAGCTACAATTGCTACCACAATAATTAATGGGTTGCGTTTTTTTTGATTGATTGTTGTTCATAAATTTCTCCCTCGTTATATAAAAGCAATTAATCCCTGCTAAACCTCACTAAATCTAGATATCAGTTTTTTCAATGCTTCTGTCATTTGATTAACTTCATCTTGTGTATAAAAATACCCATCATTAACTTCTTTTCCTGTTTTTATATATGCACCTAATGTTACTTTATAGTCTAATAACTCATTATTAATCTTGCCTCTATCTAATTTTTCGTAGATGGTTTCAGCTCTATCAATACATTCACTTAATTCATTCTTATTTGTCATTTGAAATACAGTTAATTGAAATCTTTCTGATACATTATCATATCCGACTTCTTCTATATAATTTTCAACAACTGTTCTTATCGTTTCTCTGTCATTTTTACTCACTATGTCTAAAATTTTTAAAACTAAGTTTTCATCCTTTAAATCTAAAGATTGTGCTTTCATAACACATTCTTTAACTTTTTCATCATCACTTATCCCTACATAACTTTTGGAGAGTCCCAAGAGTGCTTCTATACTATTTTTATCTATCCTAAGTGCTCTCTCAAAATCATATATTGCTTGTCTATAATGTTCTTCAGCTATATGTTCATTCCCTAATTCTATATATTTATTGTATTTTTTAAGTATTATAACCTCTTTATATGCCATAATACTCGAAAAAACTACTACCGCTAAAACTAAAATCATCCCTATAAATTTTAGCAGCTTACTCTTTTTCATTTTATTCCCCATAAAAATCTCCCTTTGTAATTTTTTCTGCCTTATATATATTAACCAATTTTTATCATTTTTGCAAATATTTGCTTGTAGTTTTGCGCTTATCGATTTACATTTATTTATTTTTACATATAGAATTTATTATATATGTACTATCAATTAATTTGTATATAATTCTATTATAAAAAAATTACCTTTATATTAAATCTTTAAGATAAATTATAAGATTTTTATCAAAATTCGCTTCGCTCATGGCGCCAACGACTTCGTCCGTTGCTTAAAAATTCGCTTCGCTCATGGCGCCAACGACTTCGTCCGTTGCTTCAGGTAATAAGTTGGAAAATCTACATTATCCACAAACCAGATAATGTAGATTTTCCTTAGAATTAAAAAAAATAGGATATTAAAATAGATAATCTATTCTAATATCCTATTTATATCTAAAATATAATCATAAATTTATATAATTTTTATATTTATTATGATAATACTTTTTCTATTATTGGTTGAGGTGCAACTTCCTCATCAGTTAATTCAAATGCATGATAAAGTTCATCAATCCATTGTGGTTTTAGTTCTTCATCGTGATAAACAACGCATATTGTTTCATCTTCATTAACTTTATCTCCACGTTTGCAAGCAAGCTCGATTCCAACAGCATGATTTACATCTTCTTCTTTAGTTGCTCTACCTGCACCAAGTTGCATAGCTAGTATACCAAGTTTTTCTGAGTGAAGTAATTTAACATTTCCTGATTCTTTGCTTTTTATCTCTGTTTTAAACTTAGATTGTGGTAATAACGCTGGATTTTCTATCATATCTACGTTACCACCTTGAGCTTTAACCATTTCTTTAAATACTTCGAATGCTCTTCCTGAAGATACTGCTTCATCTAACATTACCCTAGCTTCGTCTTTATCTTTCGCAACTTTTCCTTGAATTAGCATTATTTCAGCAGCTTGCATACAAAGTTCTGTGAAATCTGCTGGTCCATGACCTTTTAATGTCTCTATTGCTTCTCTTATTTCAATTGCATTACCTATAGTGTTTCCTAAAGGTTGGTTCATATCTGTTATCATAGCCATTGTATTTCTACCTAAGCTATTTCCTATAGATATCATAGCTTCTGCTAATTTTGTTGCATCTTCTATAGTATGCATAAATGCACCTTCACCATATTTAACGTCTAATAATATAGTATCTGAACCAGATGCTAATTTTTTAGACATTATTGATGATGCAATTAGCGGAATAGATTCAACAGTTCCAGTAACATCTCTTAAAGCATATAATTTTTTGTCAGCTGGTACTAAATCTCCAGTTTGACCTATTATAGCTATTCCAACTTCTGAAACTTGTTTTTTGAATTGTTCTTCTGTTAAGAAACAATTGAATCCTTCTATAGATTCTAATTTGTCAAGTGTTCCACCTGTATGTCCAAGTCCACGACCAGACATTTTTGCTACTTTTAATCCACAAGCTGCAACTAGTGGACCTAATGCCATTGATGTTTTATCGCCAACTCCACCAGTTGAGTGTTTGTCAGCTTTTATACCTTCTATTGAAGATAAGTCTATTACATCACCACTGTTCAT
>NZ_JADPET010000059.1 GCF_015667935.1 Clostridium sp. 1001270J_160509_D11
AATTTCAAAATAGTAAAGGATACTTATAAAATTCGATATGTAAATCTAAATTCCTCTATAAATTATAAAAATAAAATAAATTTTTAAAATTACAATCAAATCAATCCGTATAAGATAATTTTAAAGTTAATCCGTCTTCTCCAATAATAGTATCTTCAAAAAGATTAGTGGCGTTTTGGATAAAGTCTTTTGGATTTTCAATAGATGGACTAAAATGAGTTAGTAGTAATTTATCTACATTTCCGGCATTTGCAAGACTAGCAGACTCTCTAAAAGTCATATGTTTGTTTTTGACGGCTTTTGATATATCTAAATCATCTCCATACATACCTTCACATATAAATAAATCGCTCTCATATATAAACTCTGGTATTTCAAAAGTAGGTCTAGTATCAGTTATAAAACTAAGTTTTATTCCCCTACGATTTTCACCTAACACCATATCAGCATAATATGTCTTATCTTTATAAATTGCTGAAGAGTTTTCTTGGAGTTTTTTCCATAGATTTTGAGGAACTTGGTTCAAAATTGCTTTTTCTCTATCAAACTTAGGTTTTCTTTTAAAATACAAGCTATATCCGATACATTCAGTAGAGTGGTCTAAATTTATTGTAGATATATCTATATCTTTTAAAATATCATGTTCTAAAGAAAATGTTTGTTTTGGGTTTTCAATTATATTAACTTTATATGGAAGATATTCAACCAAGACTTTTATAGCCTTCATAGCATCTATTATGCCGATTGGCCCTACTATAGTTAAATCGTCTGTTTTCCCGCTATTACCCATTGTCTGTAAAAGACCAATTAATCCTATTATATGGTCTCCATGTAAATGAGTTATAAGTATTAAATCTATATTTTTAAATCCACAATTGTATTTTTTCATAGCAACTTGTGTACCTTCACCACAATCTATAAGTATTTTACTACCCTTATAATTTATAAAAAGGGAAGATAGAAATCTATTAGGCATAGGAACATTGCCACCACATCCTAGTAAAGTTAAATCAATCATTTAAATCTCCTTTTAAATTAGTATTTAGAGGTATTTCTTAAAAAATATTTAAGAAATTTTATATAATATGTAAAAATAAATAGTAAAATCTATTGTAATATTAATATTATATATATTTTAACCATTTAGTATAGTATTAGTAAATAGAAAGGGGAGTATTATGCAAAAAAGAAATGCTTTGGGATTTATTTTGTGTGCTACTTTATTTATATGTTGTGGGTGTAGTAGTGAAATAAATAAAAGTAGTACAACTTCTAAAATCAATACCGTAGGCAAAACTGAAACGATTTTAGTAAATAAGGAGAAAAATACAATAAAAGAGAGGTATGACGTACCTAAGGGATATGAAAGGATAAGCGTAGAAGAAAATAATTTTGGGGAATTTTTAAGAAATAGCAAATTAGAAAAATACGGCGAGAAGGTAAAGTATTATAACGGAAAAACAAAAAATAAAGAAAATGTATACGATAGTGTTTTCGATGTAGATATAGGAGATAGAGATTTACATCAATGTGCAGATGCTGTGATGCTTTTGAGGGCTGAATATTTATATCAAAACGAAAGATATGATGAAATAAGTTTTGAGTTTGTAAATGGATTTAAGGCTGAATACAGTAAGTGGAGAATGGGGTATAGAATAAATGTCGGTGAAAATTCGTGTTCATATTATAAAGGTGCACAACCTGATAATTCATATTCGACTTTTAGAAATTATATGGATTTAGTTTTTGCATATAGCTCTACATTATCTTTAGAAAAAGAATTAAAAAGTGTAGATATAAATGATATGCAAATAGGAGATGTATTTATAAAGGGAGGTTCTCCAGGTCATTGTGTAATAGTAGTAGATATGGCGCAAAATAAATCTACAGGAGAAAAAGTATTTATGCTAGCACAAAGTTATATGCCAGCACAACAAACACAACTTCTTATAAATCCAAACGACAAAAATTTAAGTCCATGGTATAGCTTAGATTTTGGAGATACTTTAAATACACCTGAGTGGACTTTTAAAAAAGATCAATTAAAAAGATTTTAATACAAAAACTGATTTTCTATTTTATTTGTAGGAAATCAGTTTTTAATTGCACCCATACAATTACTAATTTATACTAAACTGTATTGAAATAAAGGCCATATAATATATAATATGCTTATATGATTGTTAAAAATTATATAATTTTTATTATAATTAATAATACAATACAAATTTATACATTAAAAATAGGGGGACAAAATGGAGAAAATGAATAACAAAATAGTTTACACACCAGGGCCATCAGAAGTTAGAGAAAATGTAAGATTAAAAAGAGCAGAAAAGACTACTAATCCTGATGTAGACGTAGATTTCTGTGAGTTTTATAAAAATACATGTGACAAAATGGCGAAAATCTTAAAAACACAAAACGATGTTTATATTTTAAGTGGAGAAGGTATTTTAGGATTAGAAGCAGCGTGTGCATCACTTACAGAAAGCGGAGATAGAGTTTTAGTAATTGATAATGGTATTTTTGGAAAAGGATTTGACGATTTTGTAAAAATGTATGGAGGAGAAGTAGTTTATTTCTCTGATGATTATCATAAAGCTATTGATGTAGAAAAATTAGAACAGTTCTTAGAAAAAGATCACGATTTTAAATACGCAACAGTAGTACATTGTGATACTCCTACAGGAGTTTTAAATGATTTATCAAAAATAGGACCATTACTTAAAAAATACAACATACTTACAGTTGTAGATTCAGTTGCCGCTATGGTTGGAGAAAATATCGAAGTAGACAACTGGCAACTAGATATAGTTTGTGGTGGGTCACAAAAGGCTATTTCAGCTCCAACAGGTCTTACAATTCTGTCAGTTAGTGAAGATGCTAAAAAATCTATGAAAAGTAGAAAAACACCTATTGTAGGATTTTATTGTAACTTAACAATATGGGAAAATTATTATAGAGATAAATGGTTCCCATATACAATGCCAATAAGCGATATTATGGGGCTTGATGTAGCATTAGACAATATATTAGAAGAAGGCATTGAAAATGTTCAAAATAGACATTTTAAAATAGCAAATGCGACAAGAAATGCAGTAAAAGAATATGGACTTAATTTATTTTTAGAAGATGGATATTCAAATACTGTAACAGTAGTTGATATTGAAGAAGAAATTGGTGCAGGAAACTTAGTAAAACATCTACTAGAAAAATATAATGTAGTCATGACGACTTCATTAGCTAAATATACTGGTAAAATACTTAGAATTGGGCATATGGGAGAAAATGCAAAATACGAAGCTATAGTACCTATTCTTAATTATGTAGATTTAGGCCTTAAAGACTTAGGATTTAAAACAGATAAAAATTTAGTAGATTTATTTAATAAATATTATAATGCATAGAAAATAAATTTAAAATATATATAAAGGGGAGAGGAAAATGCAACAAGTAGAACAAACAAAAGTCAATACTAAAGACTTAGTAGAAACGGCGCTTTTAGTTGCGCTAGTTTATATAGCGACGAGATTTATAAATATAAGACTTCCAATAGCGGCATCTGGAGGATTAGTTCATCTGGGAAATACAATGTTGTTTATTTCAGCAATAGTTTTTGGACCTAAAAAAGGAGCAGCAGCAGGGGCATTTGGAATGGGTCTATTTGATTTATTATCAGAATGGGCAATGTGGGCTCCATTTACATTTGTAGTAAGAGGAATTATGGGATATATAATAGGAAAAATAGCTTGGTCTAATGGAAGAAACGGCGATAATATGCTTGTAAATATTGCAGGAATATTAGTATCAGGAGTTTGGATGATAATAGGATATTATATAACAGAAGGTGTTTTATATGGAAACTGGGTATCTCCAGTTATGTCAATACCGGGAAATATAACTCAAATAGTAGTTGGATTAGTAATTGGAGTTCCAGTTGCTAAAGCATTAAAAAGATATATTAAATAAAACGATTTAAAATACCTTAAGAAAGGTTATACTTATTTACAGTTTAAAAAATAGAATTATTTATGTGAGAATTTAAAAAGGAGGTAAATACCTCCTTTTTGAATTTTGAAATAAAAATGTTTTTATTTCATTCTATCTTGTTTATATAAATTTCTAATATTGTAACAACCAAGAATTACACAAAATATTGCAATAGCTATCTTTGCCATACCTTACCTCCAAATATAATTAACAAGAATACTCATCAACATCATTAAATAATTTGTTTAATACTTTTTTTATTATATCATAATTAAAACCTTTATAAGCCAAATGATTGCCTATTTTTTGATATGCTTTTCTTGGATCTTCATTTTTTAATCTATCGTATCTTTTTTTACCTAGATAAAGAGCATTTTCAAATTCTTTATCTATATCTATTTCATCTATTGCATTTTCAATAATATTTTTATCTATACCTTTGTTGTATAAATTTTGTTTTATTTTATTTTTTCCGTATTTGTTTAAATTGACATTAGTATTTACTATTCGACTTGCTAAATCTTCATCGTCTACAAATTTGTATTTTTGTAAAAATTCAATAACCATATCTATAGTATCTTCTTCGTAATCTGAAGATAGTTTTTGTCTTATTTGTTTTTCTGATTGACTTGCCTTTGAAAGTATTGATAATGCTTTATTTTTAGCTTTCATATACATTTCATTGTCTAGTATACTTTTTAAATTATTAGGGTCGATTTCTTGTCCTTTTTTTAAATTAAAAGTAAATACAAGTTCTTTATAAATTGCCATAAAGAATTTTTCATCAACATATATATTAACTCTATCATCTCTTTTTTTCTGAGATTCTATTTTTGTTATAATTCCCATGTTTATTCTCCTTAATTTTTGTTAATATTTATATTATACTACAGAAGATTATTGACAAAAAACAATCATTTTAAATAATAATTTATGAAATAGTAAGATAATAAAGATTTTTGTACCCGACATAATTAAAAATGATATAATACTATTATATTTGTAAAAAAAGGAGAGTATTGATGAGTATTTACGATTTAGTTATCGAATCTAAATTTTATAATAACGATAAGATAGCAGATTTTGAAAGAGATTGCGAGGGACTAAGAGTAGGGGTTTTGGGAGGGACTTTTGATCCAATACATTATGCCCATTTGGCAACTGCAGAATTTATAAGATGTAAATATAAATTAGACAAAATTATATTTATACCATCTGGGGACCCGCCACATAAATTATGGAATATTACTAACAAATACGATAGATATAATATGGTATTATTATCAATTGCTAAAAATAAAGATTTTATAGCATTTAATACTGAAATGGAGAAAAAGGGAAAAACATATACTGTAGATACACTTAGACATCTAAAACAAAATTATCCGGGGGCACAATTTTTCTTTATAACAGGGGCAGATGCTATATGTGATATAGAAGAGTGGAAAGATGTCGAAGAAAACTTTAAATTAGCTACATTTATAGCAGCTACTAGGCCGGGAATAAGCCTGCTTAGAGCACAAGAACAAATTGAAAAACTTGAAATAAAATATAATGCAAACATAATAAGCGTATATGTTCCATCTTTAGATATTTCTTCTACATACATAAGAGACCAATTAAAAAGAGGTAATTCAGTAAGGTATTTAATCCCTGAAAATGTAGAAAAATACATATATGAGAAAAACTTATACGGGGTTGGAGATGAATAATTTGGATATACATAATATAGATAAAGACAAAATAATAGAAAAATTAAGCACAATGCTAAAACCAAATAGACTACAACATTCGATTAATGTTGCAAATTGTGCAGTTAAACTGAGCGAAATATACAGCTATGATAAAGATAAAGCTTATTTAGCTGGGCTTGTGCATGATTGTGCAAAATACTTTACAAAAGATCAAGTAGATTTTTATGTAAAAAAATATAACATAAAATTAGACCCACTAGAAACAAACAATATAGCACTATCTCATAGTGTTATAGGGTCTTTTGTAATTCAAGATGTATTTAATATACAAGATATGGATATAATAAATGCAGTGAGATATCACACGACAGGAAGAGAAAATATGTCTACACTAGAAAAGATAATATTTATGGCAGATATGATAGAAGAAGGTCGTAATTTTCCAGGAGTTGACGAGCTTAGAAAGCTATCATTTAATGGACAGCTAGATAAGGCATTGATTACTTCATTAAACAACACAATAAAATTTGTAATAGAAAACAATCAATTAATTCATCCAAGAAGTGTAAGCGCTAGGAATTATCTTATGCAAGAAAATATTTAAATTTGTTGGTTCAAGTCTAAATATATGATATAATAGATGAATATGTTGTTTTATAATGTATGAATTATACATTATATATATAAAAACAATTTTTTTGAAAGTGAGGTAACTAAATGACAGTTGAACAAATGGTCAAAGTTGCGTACGATGCAATTGACGATAAATTAGGCCAAGATATATCGATAATTAATATAGGAAAAGTTTCTAGTCTTTGTGACTATTTTATAATAGCTACAGCTTCTTCATCTAGACAAGTAAAAGCTATAGCTGATAGTGTACAAGATGCATTCACAGCAGAAGGTATAGAACCAACAGCTAAGGAAGGATACGACACACAAACTTGGATATTACTTGATTATGCAGATATAATAGTACATGTATTTGATGAAGAAAATAGAGAATTCTACAACTTAGAAAAACTATGGAAAGATGCTCCATACGTAGATGTTGACACATTAAACTAAAAATGATAATATATTGAATTATAGCGAAAAATTTGAAATTTTATGTATAAACTGAAAATTTTATCAAATAAACTAAAGTAGTAGGTAATAGAATTTATTCAGAGAGCTAATGGTAGGTGTGAATTAGTTAAATAATATTTCCGAACTTGTTAGTATTAAATTATTTGGCCGTAGTTGGCTTAAAGACTATCTAAGTGAGTCTTTTTATAGGCTAATTAGGGTGGTACCGCGAAGAATATATCCTCGTCCCTAAACAAATTTTGTTTAGGGCGAGGATTTTTTTATTATACAAATAACTTGGAAATAAAAAACATTATATTTATTAAACAAATCAGAATTAGGAGGTAACATAATGAGCGTTTACAAGTTTAAAGATGTTGAAACTAAATGGCAACAAAAATGGGAAGAAACAAACCAATATAAAACAGATACAAGAGATACATCAAAACCTTTATACTACACATTAGAGATGTTCCCTTATCCATCAGGGAAAATACATATGGGTCACGTTAGAAACTATTCAATAGGTGACGTTGTAGCGAGATTTAAAAAAATGGAAGGATACAATGTTCTACATCCAATGGGATGGGACTCATTCGGTCTTCCAGCAGAAAATGCTGCTATAAAACACGGAATACATCCAGCAAAATGGACTTATGAAAACATAGATGACATGAAAAACCAATTAAAATTATTAGGTTTAAGTTATGACTGGGAAAGAGAAATAGCAACTTCTAATCCAGATTACTACAAATTTACACAAGAAATATTCTTAAAATTCTTAGAAGCAGGTCTTGCATATAAGAAAAAATCTTTCGTAAACTGGTGTCCATCTTGTGAGACAGTTCTTGCAAATGAGCAAGTTGTTGGTGGACAATGTGAAAGATGTGACGCTGTAGTAGTTAAAAAAGAATTAGAACAATGGTACTTCAAAACAACTGAATTTGCTGAAGAATTATTAAATGACTTAGACAAATTAGAAGGTTGGCCAGAAAAAGTTAAAACAATGCAAAAAAACTGGATAGGAAAATCTCATGGTGCTGAAATAGTATTCGATATAGATGGTTCAGATGACCAAATGATCGTTTACACAACTAGACCAGATACAGTTTATGGAACAACTTTCATGGCATTAGCTCCAGAAAACCCACTAGTTAAAGAATTAGTTGCTGGTACTGAATATGAAGCTGATGTAGATAAATTCGTACAAAAAATGCATACTCAAACTGAAATAGAAAGAACTTCTACTGACACAGAAAAAGAAGGTATGTTCATAGGAAAACACGTAATAAACCCTATAACAGGAAGAAAAGTTCCTCTATGGATAGCAAACTATATATTAATGGACTATGGTACTGGTGCAATAATGGGTGTTCCAGCTCATGACGAAAGAGATAAAGAATTTGCTACAAAATACGGTATAGAAATAATAGACGTTATAGATGAAGATGGTAAAATGATAAATTCTGAAGAATTCAATGGAATGGATGCTACAGAAGCTCAAGATAAAATAACTGAAAAGTTAGCTAAAGAAGGAAGAGGTAAAAAGACTGTTAACTACAGACTTAGAGACTGGTTATTATCAAGACAAAGATATTGGGGTGTTCCAATACCAGTTGTTTACTGTGAAGAATGTGGTATAGTTCCAGTTGACAAAAAAGATTTACCAGTATTACTTCCAACAGATGTTGAATTTACTGGAAAAGGTGAATCTCCACTTACAACTTCAAAAACTTTCGTAAATACTACTTGTCCAAAATGTGGTAAACATGCGACTAGAGATGTAGATACAATGGATACATTCGTTGACTCATCTTGGTATTTCTTAAGATATATAGACAACAAAAACCAAGAAGCTATGTTCGATTCAGAAGTAGTAAACAAATGGATGCCAGTTGATCAATATATCGGTGGTGTAGAACATGCTATAATGCACTTACTTTACGCTAGATTCTTTGTTAAAGCATTAAAGAGAGTTGGCATGGTAGATTTTGACGAACCATTCAAAAACTTACTTACTCAAGGTATGGTATTAATGGATGGTAGCAAAATGAGTAAATCTAAAGGTAATACAGTATCACCTCTTGAAATAATAGACAAATACGGTGCTGATACTGCTAGATTATTCGTATTATTCGCAGCTCCACCAGAAAGAGACTTAGACTGGTCTGAACAAGGTGTTGAAGGATGCTTCAGATTCTTAAACAGAGTTTATAGATTAGTTGATGAATTAAAAGATATAGCTAAATCAGATGCAAAAGTAAATGTTGCAACTAAAGAAGATAAAGCGATGAGATTTACTATACATTCAACACTTAAAAAAGTTACAGATGATTTAAGCCATAAATTTGGATTTAATACAGCAATAGCTTCATTAATGGAGTTAATAAACGAAATGTACAAATACAAAGAATTAGATACTAGAAATGACGGAATAATCAAAGAAGGTATTGAAACTATAGTAACTATACTTGCTCCATTTACACCACATGTAGGTGAAGAATTATGGCAAATGATAGGTAAAGAAGGAAGTATATTCGATATAAACTGGCCACAATTTGACGAATCTGCTTTAGTTAAAGATGAAGTAGAAGTAGTAGTTCAAATAAACGGTAAAGTTAGAGCTAAATTAAGCGTAGGTGCAAACATGACTAAAGAAGAAATGGAAAAAGTAGCTTTAGAAAATGATAAAATACAAGCATCTATAGGCGACAAAACTGTAGTTAAAGTTATAGCTATACCTAAAAAATTAATAAACATAGTTGTAAAATAATCTTTTAAACTTAAATAATTAAATAGATTAACTATATAAATCAAAAGGATGTCATATATAATGGCATCCTTTTTTTGTTAAAACTGAAATTTTATAAAAAATCATAAAAATATATAATGAAAAATAAAATATGGGCAAACTAGAAATGAAATCAATTTTTAAGAATAAAAAATTGTCATAGAAAATAGAAAGAAAAGAGGTTCTAAAATGAAAAAAATCCTTTACACATTAGTAATCATCTTATTTATAGCAGGATTTTCGGGAGTTTGCTCAGCTGACAATGATAAAGATGTATCTGCAGATAGTTATAAATACGACTATGAAGATATTATAATAAAAAAGGGTAATAAATCTGAAAAAGTTGTTGCACTTACATTTGACGATGGTCCTGATGAAGTATTTACTCCACAAGTTTTAGATATCCTAAAAAAATACGATGTAAAAGCGACATTTTTCTTAATAGGAGAAAAAGTTCCATACAATAAACAAATAGTTAAAAGAGAAAAAGAAGAGGGGCATGAAATAGGAAACCACACATACACACATATAAATGCAGCTAAAAAAACAAAATCAGAAATTGAATCAGAAGTTACAAAAACTCAAGAAGCAATAAAAGAAATAACAGGAGAATATCCGACATTATTTAGACCACCATACAGAGCGCTAAGTAGAGACTTATGTCAGGTGGTAAAATCTAAAAATATGAATATAATACTATGGTCTAATATAGACGTAAGGGATTGGTCTAATCCAGGGGTAAATACAATAGTGAGCACTATAGATGAAAAAGTCGAAAATGGAAATATAATAATTTTACACGACTACAACACTGTTAGAAACGACAAATCTCAGACAATACAGGCTTTAGATATAGTAATTCCAAAATTAAAAGAAAAAGGATATAAATTCGTAACTATTTCACAATTGATGGAACATATAGATAAATAAAACTAAATATATAAAATAATATAAAAAGAGATGTTGGATAATTAAATTCTGACATCTCTTTTATAAAATGCATTTTTTAGGTATAATGTAGAAAAATACTTTTTTAGGAGGCAGATATGTATGAATTAATGATAATACTTTTAATAGGTATTGATCAAATTGTAAAGAATTGGGCTTTAAATGAATTAAAATATAAAGGGGCTATTACTGTAATAGAAAATGTATTTAACTTGACTTATGTTGAAAATAGAGGGGCAGCATTTGGATTATTTGAGAATAATCAAATGATATTTGTAGTAGTTGCACTAATTGCATCTATTGCTGGACTTTATATGTTACATTCTAAAAAAATAAATTCAAAGATATGTAAGTTCTCGATTGTATTAATTATAGCAGGGGCTTTGGGGAACTTAATAGATAGAGTTAGATTAGATTTTGTCGTAGATTATTTTGATTTTGTATTTATATGGAATTATGTTTTCAATTTAGCAGATTGTTTTATAGTAGTAGGTACAATATTACTTTGTATATATGTAGTATTATTTGACTCAAATACAAAAAAACAATAAACTAGATAAGTATTAAAAATAAAATTTAGATGTATATTTAAATAATATACAATAAATATTAAAAAGAAAGTGAAATAAATATGAACAATAAAGAAAATATTCAAGATGAAATAAGAGAATTCTTAGTTCTAGGAGACGAAGAAGGAGATAGACTAGATGTTTATTTATCTTCGCAATTAGGAGATATGTCTAGAAGCTATATTCAAAAGATAATAAAAGATAAAAAAGTAAAAGTAAATAATAAAATAGAAAAAGCAAAATATGCTGTAAAAGAAGATGACCATGTTGTTATAGAAATACCAGCACCAAAACTTTTAGAAATAGTACCACAAAATATACCGATAGATATAGTATATGAAGATGACGACTTACTAATAGTAAATAAACCGCAAGATATGGTAGTTCATCCTGCACCGGGAAATTATGAAAATACTTTAGTAAATGCAATCTTATATCACTGCAAAGACAACTTATCATCTATAAATGGAGTAATAAGACCTGGTATTGTACATAGGATTGATAAAGATACTTCGGGAATTTTGATGATAGCTAAAAATAATAATTCACACAATTGTCTAGCAGAACAACTAAAAGACCATTCAATAACTAGAGAATATGAATTTATATGTCATGGAGTTGTAAAACAAGACAAAATAACTGTAGATAGACCAATAGGAAGAAACCCAAAAGATAGACTTAAGATGGCAATTGTAAAAGATGGAAAAAGAGCAGTTACTCACTTTGAAGTTATACAAAGATATGATAACTTTACACACATGAAAGCTAGTTTAGAGACTGGTAGAACTCATCAAATAAGAGTTCATGCGGCTAGTATAGGGCATCCACTTTTAGGGGACCCTATATATGGACCTAAAAATTCAAAAATAAAATGTAGTGGTCAGACACTTCATGCAAGAAAATTAGGATTTATACATCCAACAACTAAACAATACGTCGAGTTTAACTCTGAATTGCCAAGTTATTTCGTAGAAATACTTAACAAAATAAAATAACTATTGAAATAATAAACTTAAAATTATATAATGTTATTTAAGTAATAAAGAACTCGATTAAAATTAAAATTTAACATAAACGTAAAAATATAGATATACCTTTAATTGATACAGAGAGATCATAAGGCATAGATGTACTTTTGATGCGCGAAAGTATAACTTCCTGTCTTGTGCAGGAAGTTTTTTTGTTGAAATAAAGATTCTCATATTTATACGGTAATACTAAAGAAAAGGAGGCAGACATGATAGAAAAAGCTAGATTAATGGATGAAAAAGCAATCGCTAGGGCTATAACTAGAATAAGCCATGAGATAATAGAAAAGAACAAAGGTGTCGAAGATGTTATCTTAATCGGTATAAAAACTAGAGGTGTACCTATAGCAAATAGAATTGCGACAAGAATAGAGCAAATCGAAGGACACAAAGTGTCAACTGGAGAAATGGACATCACATTATACAGAGATGACCTAAAAGAAATCCAACATGAACCTGTAATAAACGGTACAAATATAGACGTAGACATAAACGACAAAATAGTAGTTTTAGTAGACGATGTTTTATATACAGGAAGAACAGTTAGATCAGCTCTAAATGCTATTATGGACTTAGGAAGACCAAAAGCTATACAATTAGCAGTATTAGTAGATAGAGGTCACAGAGAGTTACCAATAAGAGCAGATTATGTAGGTAAAAATGTACCAACATCAAAACAAGAAATAATCTCTGTTGAGTTATTAGATATAGACGGAGAAGATTCTGTAAAAATAAAAGAATAATAAAAATAATAAAATTTGAGAAATAATAAACGAAATTAAATTTATATAATATTTGGAGGTATATATATGAGAAAAGCGGCTTTATCACTTCAACATTTACTTGCGATGTTTGGATCGACAGTATTAGTTCCTCTATTAACAGGATTTGACCCATCAGTGGCAATATTCTGCGCAGGTATAGGAACATTAATATTCCATTTTTGTACAGATTGGAGAGTACCAGTATTTTTAGGTTCAAGTTTTGCCTTTATAGGTGTAATAAATCAAGTTTCAGATGCATTTAATGGAGATTTGGCTTATGCACAAGGAGGAATTATAGTAGCAGGATGTTTATATATAATAATGTCTTTAATTGTTAAATTCATAGGTGTGGAAAAAGTAAAAAAATATTTCCCACCACAAGTTACAGGTGCAATGATAGCAGTTATAGGTTTAAACTTAATTCCTTCAGCAGTAGATATGGCAATGACTTATTTACCAATTGCAATAATTACTTTAGCAGTAGCAATGGGAATAAATCAATTTGCAAAAGGTAGCATAAAACAATTTGGTGTAATAATAGCAGTATTTACAGGATTAGCACTTAGCTTCATCTTAAAACAAGTAGATATTACAACAGCAAGTCAAGCTAGTTGGTTTGCAATACCAAACTTTAGACTACCAAAATTCAGCTTAGAGGCAATTTTAATGATAGCACCAGTAGTTCTTGCAACATTTATGGAACATATAGGTGATATAACTACAAATGGAACAGTTGTTGGACAAAACTTTATAGAAAATCCAGGTCTTAATAGAACTTTATTAGGTGATGGACTTGCAACAATATTTGCAGGATTTGCAGGTGGACCTGCTAATACTACTTACGGTGAAAATACTGCACTTTTAGCAATAACTAAAAACTACGACCCAAGAGTTTTAGAGTTAACAGCAGTATTAGCAATAGTATTATCTTGTGTAGGTAAATTCGGAGGCTTTTTACAAAGTATACCACAAGCCGTTATGGGTGGAATAAGTATATACCTATTCTCTATGATAACTTATGTAGGAGTTAAGAGTATAAAAGACAGCAAATGCTATGAAGGAAATATAAAAAATGTGATAATAATGGCAACAGTACTTATAATAGGTCTTGGAACTTCATACTTAAGTACTTTTGCAGGAATAGAAATCGGAATACCACTATCACAAACTTCAAGCTTAACAGGACTTAGCTTAGCTGCTATAGTCGGGGTTATTTTAAATAGAGTTTTAAACAATTCAGAGTTTAAAGACCAAGAAGTAGAAGTAGAGACAGCAATAGCTGAAAGTAAATAATCGAGAAATAGTACTAATTAAAAATCACAAATTATACAACTTGTATAATTTGTGATTTTTTTGTGGATATTTTCATCTAATTATCATAAATAAATATTATAATTTACTTATAGATGTTAGGTTTTGTTGGGAGAGATTTAGATGAAGATAAAAAGCGTAGTGATCAGCAATTATAAATCTTTAGGAGACGAAAGAAATACTTTACTCTTAGAAGATAATATAACAGCTCTAATAGGAAAAAATGATTCGGGGAAAAGTAATATTTTAGAGGCTTTGGGCAATATGTCATTTACACATTATATTAATACGGAGTTTTTTAGCAAAAAAAATAGATATACAAAAAAGAGTATAGTTATAACATTAGAATTAAAATTTACGGAAAGTGAATGTAAAAAGTTTTCAATAGAAAATAAGAAATCAAAAACTATATTTAAGTTTTATTCGAGTGATGATATTGAGTTTGAAGGTGGATTTTCATTATTATTTGATCAGGATAATGAGCTAAAAAATGCAATTTATTATTTAGAAGATAATTTATTGAGCTACTTTAAAATTTACTCTCAATATACGACTAAAGAATTTATTGAAAGTATAGATGATAAATTGGATAAATTAATAGAGATTGACAGTAGGATTTGGACTAAATATAAAAAAAGTTTAAATGAAATACTAGAAGTATTAATTTTGCAGCAAAAAGACAT
Source organism: Clostridium sp. 1001270J_160509_D11 (assembly GCF_015667935.1). Lineage (GTDB taxonomy): Bacteria > Bacillota > Clostridia > Peptostreptococcales > Peptostreptococcaceae > Intestinibacter. Next base: position 14,850 of record NZ_JADPET010000059.1, read on the forward strand.
GGCTTATGAAGGATATAATGAAGAATGTTACACACTTATAAGGCATATTGAGACGATAAAGAGTAAAATTAAAAAGAAATACAAAGTGCTTCCAGTATTTTATTATAGAACTAATGAGGAAGAACTACAAAGTATATATAATGTTGAAGAAATAAAATCAGCGATAAAAAGCAAAAAAGGGCTTTTATATAAATTTATGGTCATTACAAAAGCTCCATTAGATGAATTTATAAATTCTATAGATTCAAAAGATGAAAATGAGCGAAATAAGTGTAGAAGTAGTATTAAAGAAAAAGTAAAGTATAATATACAAAAACAATTTAATTATTTTTTTGAAAATAATATAGATACAAAGATAAAAGTCAACTTTGATAATGAATGTCTAAAAATATATCTAAAGACAAATGACAATCAAATCAATTTAGAAGAAGAAAGTAATGGTCTTAAATGGCTTTTCAACTTGTTTATAGAACTTTTATACGAGGATTTAGAAAATAAAACGATAATATATTTATTAGATGAGCCAGGGGTATATCTTCATGTAAATGCTCAAAGAGAATTACTAACATTATTAAAAAGTCTATGTAATAATGGAAGTCAGGTTGTTTATACAACACATTCTCCATATATGATAGACACAGAAGATATAATAAATGTCAGAGCTATAGAAAAAGATGAAAATGGAATAAGTCATATATTTAATAATGCGTATGACAATAAGTTTAACTCATCTTCAAAAAGAGAAACATTGACACCTCTTTTAAAAGCAATTGGAGCAGATATAAAATATAATTTAGGGCCTCGATTAGATAAATTAAATATAGTAACAGAGGGAATTACTGACTATATGTATTTTACAGCTATGTTAGATTATTTAGAAGTGCAAGAAGAAAAAAGGCCTTATATTTTGCCGTCAGTAGGAGCTGGCAATGTAAATGCACTTGTATCTATATTAATTGGTTGGGGATGCAATTATAAAGTTGTATTAGATTATGATAAAGCGGGAGTTATAGAGTGCAACAAGCTTATTGAAAATTTAAATTTAAGATTGAATAAAGAAGTGTTTTTTATAAATTGCAAAAAAACTATGGCAGAAAAAGAATTTATAAGAAATCCAGAATTTGTAGAGACTCTTATAAGTCAAGAAGATAAAAATCAACTTTCAGTAAGATATGAAGAAAACAAAACTATGGCAGCAAAAGAATTTTACGACAAAGTAATAGCAAAAGATATAGTTTTAAGTGAAAAGACTGTAAATAACTTTAGAAAATTGTTTATGAATCTGAAAATAATAGAATAAATACAAATTAACAGCTATCTAATGGTAGCTGTTTTTTGTTGACAAATAAAATGTATTATTGTATTATTATATTGGTACAAAGATTGTAAAATATTGTTGTATATATGAATAACACATAACCCCTTTGTTAAATATAATAGAGGAGAATGATATAAGAGCTTTATGTTGAATATATTAAGATGAATAGATAGAACTATATGACAAAATTGTAAGCTAATTGTAAGTTCAAAATATAGAGAGAAGTGATATATTATATATAGAAATAAATAATTAAAACGAGATATTTAAAATCTTCATAAAATTGTAAGTTTTTTATTAAGAAAATTTTATGATTGTCTATTTATAATAAATAATAGAAAGTGGATATAAGGGTAAGGATATATGGAGGTATATTTATGAAAGATCTGGTATAGAAAAATTATTTACTCACTATGACCAAATATGTGACAGATTAAAAATAGCTGGTATATAT
>NZ_JADPET010000005.1 GCF_015667935.1 Clostridium sp. 1001270J_160509_D11
TATCTATAATGAATAATTAATATATTCATTTGAATAATTTTTTAACAAAAAACTATGGTTATACACAAAACTTTATACAATATTTGCCACAGAAGTATATAATTATAGTATATAAATATACATAAACCAAATAAAATTTAGAAATTAGGGGGCGTTAAAAAATGGGACAAATAATAAAAGGTAAACCAGTTGGAGATGCGTTAAGTGACCAATTAAAAGTAGAATGCGAAGCATTAGTTAAAGAAGGAATTCAACCAAAATTAGCAATATTAAGAGTAGGTGCAAAACCTAACGACCTTTCTTATGAAAAAGGTGCTTTAAAGAAATGTGAAACTATAGGTATTCAAACAGAAGTTACTGAACTTCCAGAAGGAACAACTCAAGATGAATATATAGCAGCACTAGAAAAATTAAATAAAGATACATCAGTTAATGGTATATTAACATTTAGACCATTACCAGAAGGTATAGATGAAAATGTTATAAAAAATATTATAGCAGCAGAAAAAGACGTAGACTGTTTCAGTCCTTTAAATACAGCTAAACTTATGGAAGGTGACAAAACAGGATTTCCACCATGCACACCAACAGCAGTTGTAGAAATATTAAAACATTACAATGTGCCACTAAGTGGAGCTAATGTAGTTGTATTAGGTAGATCTATGGTAGTAGGTAAACCAGCTGCAATGTTATTATTAGCAGAAAATGCAACAGTTACAATTTGTCATTCAAGAACTAAAGATTTACCAGCTGTTTGCGCTAAAGCAGATGTTTTAGTAGCAGGTGTTGGTAGAGCTAGAATGGTTAAAGCTGACTACGTTAAAGAAGGTGCAGTAGTTATAGACGTTGGTATAAATGCTAAACCAGAAGGTGGCGGAATTTGTGGTGACGTTGATACAGATGATGTAGTAGAAAAAGCATCTATGGTAACTCCAGTTCCAGCAGGTGTTGGTTCTGTTACTACTTCAATTCTTGCTAAACATGTTATAAAAGCTTGTAAACAACAAAATAACAAATAATTTTCTATAGATTTTTAGAATTCAAATTGGGGGGAAAATCGTATGGTAATTTCTGAAAGAAAACCAATGGAAGAAATATTAGGATTTTTAAAAGGATGCGAAAAAGTAATCCTTGTTGGCTGTGGTCAATGTGCTTCAGCATGTAAAGTTGGTGGAGCTCCTGAAATAGAAGAAATGACAGCTTTATTAGAAGCTGAGGGGAAAACTGTTTTAGGTAGCGTACTGCCAGACTCTACGTGTAACTTACTTCTAAATAAAAAAGAATTAAAATCTGTTAAAGAAGAATTAAAACAAGCAGATGCTGTATTATCTCTTGCATGTGGAGATGGTACTCAAACTATAATGAAAAACACTAAAAAACAAAATATACCTGTTTATCCAGCAAACAACACTATGTTTATAGGTGAAGTTGAAAGAGTTGGTAAATTTGAAGAAGCTTGTAAAGCTTGTGGAGAATGTGAACTTGGATGGACTGGAGGTATATGCCCAGTAACTATGTGTGCTAAAGGCTTAGTAAATGGTGCTTGTGGTGGAGCTAAAAATGGTAAATGTGAAGTTAGCCCTGACAATGACTGTGCATGGGTATTAATTTACGAAAGACTTAAAGATTTAGGTCAATTAGACAACTTAAAAGAAGTTAGACCACCTAAAGATTATTCTAAACAACTTAATCCAAGACGTTTAGATGCTAATAAGAAAGCAAGCGCAGAAGCTTAAAACAAAGGTTATTATTAAAGGGGGATTTTTTAGATGAGTAAGTTAAGAGAAGCATTCGAAAAAGGTGAATTTGCAATAACAGCTGAAATGGCACCTCCAAAAGGAACTGATTTATCACATTTAGCAGAATGTGCAAAATTAGTTATTGGGAGAGTACATGCAGCTAATGTTACAGACAATCAATCTGCTGTAATGAGAACTTCATCTCTTGCTACATGTAAAATGTTAAAAGATTTAGGATTAGAGCCAGTTATACAAATGACAGGTAGAGACAGAAATAGAATTGCTATAGAAAGTGAAATGCTTTCTGCAGGATTCTTTGGAATAGATAATTTATTAGCTTTAACAGGGGACCATGTCTGTGTAGGTGACCACAAACAAGCTAAACCAGTATTTGACTTAGACGCTGTTAGTATATTATCAACAGCAACTATGATGAATAATGGTACAGATAGTACAGGATTAGAATTAAAGGGTAAAACAGACTTCTTCTTAGGAGCTTGTGTTACTCCAGAATATGATCCAATAGAAGTACAATTATTAAAAATGGAAAAGAAAATAAAAGCTGGAGCTAGATTTTTCCAAACTCAAGCCGTTTATGATATAGAACATATGAGAAAATTTAGAGAATTAACTAAAGATATGGACTGTAAAGTAATGGCTGGTATAGTTCCGCTTAAGTCACCAGGAATGGCAAGATTTATGACTGCTAATGTTCCAGGTATATTCGTTCCAGATGATCAAATCGAAAGATTAAAAGCTGCTGGTAAAGGTAATTATGTTGCAGAAGGTATAAAAATGGCAGGTGAATTTATCAGACAATTAAAAGAAGAAAATCTTTGTGATGGTGTTCACATAATGGCTATAGGTGCAGAAGAAAATGTACCACTAATATTAGACGCTGCAGGTTTATAGGATATATCTGTTTAAACAGAATAATTTTAAGGGGTATTCTCTAAAAATATTACATAGAATGTTAAAATTCTAGATAATAAGAGAAAAATCTAAAAATATTTGTAAAAATTTAACAGAAAAACAAGCTAAATGGGTCTATATTAGCTATAATATAAATAGATATATATTATATCTATATAGACCTTAATAATAAATAATAAAACTATAAAACATACAAGGTAAATGGGGGAAATAACAAATGAAAGTAGCAGTAATAGGAGGAGGCCCAGGTGGATATGTAGCCGCTCTAAAAGCAGCTATGCTTGGTGCTGAAGTAACTGTAATTGAAAAAAACAAATTAGGCGGTACTTGTTTAAATGTAGGTTGTATACCAACAAAAGCTTTATTAGCTTCTGCTGATGTTTTTAGAACTGTGAAAGAAGCTAAGAACTTCGGAATCGAAGTTGAAGGCGATGTTAAACCTAATTTTGATGCTATAATAGCAAGAAAACAAAAAGTAACAGATGAGTTAGTAGCTGGAATCCAATTTTTATTTGACAAAAGAGGAGTTAAAAAAATAGATGGATTCGCTAAATTAGTAGACAAAAATACTATAGAAGTTACTAAAGCAGATGGTACTGTAGAAACAGTTGTAGCTGATAAAATTATATTAGCTAATGGTTCTATCCCAACTGTATTCCCAGGCATGCCTTATAATGGTAAAAATGTAATAACTTCTGATGAAGTTTTAAACTTACCAAAACAACCAGAATCATTAATCATAGTAGGTGGAGGAGTTATAGGTAGTGAAATAGGACAATTCTTCGCTACAATAGGAACAAAAGTAACTATAGTTGAAATGGCCCCACAAATACTAGGAAGAATGGACTCAGAAGCAGCAAAAAGCTTAACTAGACAATTCAAAAAAGATAAAATCAAAGTTATGACAGGTGTAGGAGCAGACAACTACATTGTAAATGATGATTCAGTTAAAATAGAATTAAATAATGGAAAATCAGTAGAAGCTGAAATGGTATTACTTTGCGTAGGTAGAAGACCTAACTTAGCTAACTCAGGTGTTGAAGAAGTTGGTATAGAAATGGCACCAAGAGGATTTATAAAAGTTAATGAATACCTAGAAACAAGTGTTGAAGGTGTATACGCAATAGGGGATATAATACCAGGAGCAATGCTTGCTCACGTTGCATCTGCTGAAGGTATGGTAGCAGCTGAAAATGCTGTTAAAGGTAACAGCGAAACAGTTAACTATAAAGCTATACCAAGCTGTGTATATACTGAACCAGAAGTATCTGGTGTTGGTGTAACAGAAGACGAATTAAAAGCTAACGGTACACCATATAACGTTGGTAGATTCGAATTTAGAAGCTTAGGTAAAGCAAAAGCAATAGGTAAATTACAAGGATTTATAAAAGTAATGGCCGACGAAAATGACACTATAATAGGTGCTTCTTTAGTTGGACCTCATGTAACTGACCTATTAACAGAATTATCTTTAGCTGTAGGTTTAGGATTAAAAGCTAAAGATGTAGGTAAAGTAATACATGCTCATCCAAGTTTATCAGAAGGCTTAATGGAAGCTATACATGATATACATGGAGAATGTGTACATGCTATACCAAAAAAATAATTTGAAAACACAGAGTTTGACATAATTTGATAAAAAGCTCTGTTGTGATAACACTTAGCTTAAGGGGGATATCATAAGATGACTTATAACATTGCTGTAGCCGGCAAAGGCGGAGTTGGTAAAACTAGTCTAACAGGGCTTTTAATTGACACATTAGTAAAACAAAAAAAGGATCCAATTCTAGTAGTTGATGCAGATGCAAACTGCAATCTGTATGAAGTATTAGGAACAGAGGAGCCAGAAACAATTGGACATATTAGAGAAGTAGCTAATATGACTGAAAAAAATGGGGATTCATTTCCAGGGGGAATGACTAAAGCTCAATTCCTACAATGGCAATTAAGCATGATCTTAGAAGAAGGCGATGGATACGACATGCTAGTTATGGGTAGATCAGAAGGGGAAGGTTGCTATTGTTTCGTAAATGGAATATTAAAACAACAAGTTCAAAAAATTTCAGATCACTATAAATATGTAATCACTGATAATGAAGCAGGTATGGAACATATAAGTAGAAAACTTACAAAACATGTTGATACTCTTATATTAGTTAGTGATTGTGCAAAACGTAGTATTCAAGCTGTTGCAAGAATTAGAGATTTAGCAGAAGAAATGAATTTAAGCGTTGGAAAAATCGGCTTAATCGTTAACAAAGCTCCAAATGGAGAATTAAGTAATGGTGTTAAAGAAGAGATTGAAAAATATGGCTTAGATTTATTTGGAGTAGTTCCTTCAGATGAATTAATATATGAATATGATTCAGAAGGTATACCACTAGTAAAATTACCTGATGATTCAAAGTCTAGGGTAGCACTAGAAAAAATAATAGAAACCCTAGATTTACCTTAATTTTTAAGGGGCACACATTATAAATTAAAATAGGCTTAAGGGGGAAAAAGATATGGCATTTAAAATGTCTACTCAAAAAGTTACTGGAACAGTTAATGTAGTAGAAATAGGTACAGGAGATAAAGCTATAAAATTAGGAGGAGAACAAGTTCTACCTTTCTATAGCTTTGATGGAGAAACAGGAAATGCGCCAGTTGTTGGTGCAGAAATATCAGATATCCAACCTGAAGAATGGATAGAATGTTATTCTAAAATATATGGAGACGTTTGGGCAGATCCTGCTAAATGGGCTAAATATGTTGAAGATAACACAGAAGCAGATTTCATATGCTTAAGATTAAATGGAGCTTCTCCAGATGGAGCTGATAAATCTCCAGAAGAATGTGCAGAAGTAGCAAAAGCTGTTGCTGATGCTATAACTTTACCATTAGTAGTTGCTGGATGTGGTAACGCAGAAAAAGACGGTAAAGTCTTTGATAAAGTTTCTGCTGCATTAGAAGGAAAAAATATATTAGTAATGTCAGCTGTAGAAGAAAACTACAAAGCAGTTGGTGCTGCGGCTGGTATGGCCTATGGTCAAAAAGTTGCTGCAGAATCTGCAGTTGATATAAACTTAGCTAAACAAATGAATGTATTACTGACTCAATTAGGCGTTAAACAAGAAAATATAGTTATGAATGTTGGTTGTTCAGCAGTTGGTTATGGTTATGAATATGTTGCATCTACTATGGATAGAGTTAGATTAGCAGCTTTTAACCAAAATGATAAAGCATTACAAATACCAATAATAACTCCAGTTTCATTCGAAGTTGGTCACGTTAAAGAAGCAATAGCTACTGAAGCTGACGTACCAGAATGGGGAGATAATGAAGCTAGAACAATAGGTATGGAAGTATCTACAGCTGCAAGTGTACTTGTTGGTGGATCAAATGCAGTAATACTTCGTCATCCAGAATCAATGAAAACTATAAAAGGTTTAATAAGCGCTTTAGCGTAATAGAATTATTTGTAAGGTTAGGGGGAAATAATAATGGCATTAAAAGCATTAGATATATTTAAATTAACACCAAAGAAAAACTGTAAGGAATGTGGATTCCCAACTTGTATGGCTTTCTCTATGAAAGTTGCAAGTGGGGCTGTAGAAGTTTCTGCTTGTCCTAAAATGGCTCCAGAAGCATTAGCTAAATTAGCTGCAGCTACTGCACCTCCAATGAAAACTTTAAAAGTTGGTGCTGGAGAAAGTGAATATGAGCTAGGTGGAGAAACAGTTTTATTCAGACATGAAAAAACTTTAGTAAACAGAAATAGATTTGCTGTTAAATTCTGTGATTGCATGGATGAAGCTACAGTAGATGCTAAAATAGAAGGAATGAAAGTTGTTCATTATGAAAGAATAGGCGAAATAATGAAACCTGAATTCGCTTATGTTAAATACAATGACAATAAAGATAACTTCTTAGCTATAATCAACAAAATAAAAGATAGCGATGTTGAATGTGCATATGTATTAGAAGTTGCAGATGCAGACGTTGCTAAAGAAGCTGTTGCTGCATTAGCTGGATTAAAACCAGTAGTAATAGGAGCAAACAAAGATAACTTTGCTGCTATGGTAGATGTAGTTAAAGCTGACAGTTTAGCTTTAGGTGTACAAGGTGCTAACTTAGAAGAATTATATAAAACAGTACAAGCTATAGAAGCTGCTGATTACAAAGAATTAATAATAGATGTAACAGGAGAAACTATAAAAGATACTTATATAAATGCTGTACAAGTTAGAAGAATAGCATTAAAAGAAGGAGATAGAAGTTTTGGTTATCCATCATTCGTAAACGTAGCTAAATTAGCTAACGGAGATGCTAACTTAGAAATAGCTTTATCTTCAATATTTACTATTAAATACGGAACTATATTAGCTGTAGAAGATATGACTTATGCTAAAGCATTACCACTATATGCATTAAGACAAAATATCTTCACTGACCCTCAAAAACCAATGAGAGTAGAAGCTAAAGTTTATCCATTAAATAACCCAGACAAAAATTCTCCAGTATTATGTTCAGTTGACTTCGCGTTAACATACTTCACAATTACTGGTGATATAGAAGCATCTAAAGTACCTTGCTGGTTAATGATACCAGATGCTGGTGGATATTCAGTTCTTACAGCTTGGTCTGCAGGTAAATTCGGTGGATCTGTTATAGGTGCATTTGCTAAAGAATGTAATATAGAACAATATACTGATTGCAGAGATATAGTTATACCAGGTAAATTAGCAGTTATAAAACCTGACGTAGCTGATAATATGCCAGGATGGAATGTAATCATAGGGCCATTAGAATCTATGGAACTTCCAAAATTCTTAAAAGAATATGCTGCTAATCACTAATATATATTAGTAATGAGTTGAATAATTAATATAAAAAAGCTTATTAAATTTAAACATTAATAATTATAGATAGAGACTTGAGGTTTTCCTTAAGCCTCTAAGATAATATAAAAATTCTAAGGGGGATATTAAGTATGGAAAAATTTATGATCATAGGGGAAAGAATACACTGTATAGCACCACCAATAAGAAAAGCTATAGCAGAAAGAGATCCTGAACCAATATTAAAAAGAGCAATAGAACAATTAGATGCAGGAGCTCATGTTATAGACTTCAACATAGGGCCAGCTGAAAGAGATGGAGCTGAAATAATGACTTGGGGTGTTCAATTATTACAATCTGAATTAAATAATGTACCTCTTGCATTAGATACAGCAAATGTCGCTGCATTAGAAGCTGGACTTAAAGTTTATGATAGAACTCATGGTAAACCAATTATAAACTCTGCAGATGCAGGTGGAAGAAAACACTTAATGGAATTAGCAGGTGAATATGATGCAGCTATAATAGCATTATGTGCTAAAGAAGGTATTCCAGCTGATAATGATCAACGTATGGGATATTGTACTGAATTAATTGAAGCTGCTGCTATGGCCGGTATAGACCCAGAAACAGATGTTTATTTTGACCCACTTTGCTTAGTTATAAAAGGTATGCAAGATAAACAAATGGATGTTTTAGATGCTATCAGACAAATGACTGAAATGGGATTAAAAACTACTGGTGGTTTATCAAATGTATCTAATGGTTGTCCAAAACATATAAGACCAATATTAGATAGTAACTGGTTAGCAATGGCAATGGCTAACGGATTTTCTTCAGCAATAGTTAACCCATTAGATGAGTTATTAATGCAAACTATGAAATCTTGCGATATTATAAGAAATGCTTCTTTATACGCTGATTCATACTTAGAAGTTAAAGAATTAGGATTTGAATACAAATAAAAACTATAAATAAATAAAACTCTCGGTCAAGCTTTATAAAAGCTTGACTTGTGAATATATTTAAAGGGGGAAGTAGAGTGAATTTATATAACATAATTTATACAGGTGCTAATCAAGCATATGATGCTGCAAGCCAAGCTTTAACAGCTGTAGTAGCAGAAAAAGGTAAAGACCATCCAGTAGCATTCCCAGATACTGCATATGCAATCCCATGTATATATGCTGCAACTGGATTAAAAGCTACAACTTTAGCAGATTTAGAAACAGCTTTAGGTGTTGCTAAATCATTAATAGTAGAAAAACCATTATTAGAAACTGCTTTAAATGCAGGTTTAGCTACTGCAGTTTGTGCAGAAATAATAGAAGCTATAAAATACGTAAATAGTGATGCTCCATACGAAGCTCCTTGTGCAGGACATATAGTTGACCCTATAATAAGATCTCTAGGTGTTCCACTTGTTACAGGAGATATACCTGGTGTTGCAGTTGTTCTTGGTGAATGCCCAGATTCTGAAACATTAGGAAAAATAGTTAAAAAATATCAAGCTGCTGGTATCATGACTTTCTTAGTTGGTAAAGTTATAGACCAAGCTATAGAAGCAGACGTTAAAATGGGTGTAGACCTACGTGTTATCGCTTTAGGATATGATGTAACTTCAGTTATCCACGTTGTTTCTGTTGCTATAAGAGCTGCTTTAATATTCGGTGCTGTTAAACCAGGTGACTTAAATGCATTATTAGCATATACAGCAGAAAGAGTTCCTGCATTTGTTAATGCATTCGGACCACTTAGTGAATTAATAGTTGCTTGCGGTGCTGGTGCAATCGCCCTTGGATTCCCAGTAATAACTGACCAAGTTGTTACAGAAGTTCCATGTAACTTATTAACTCAAAGAGATTATGATAAATTTGTTGATACTTCATTAGAAGCTAGACATATAAAAATAAAAATAACTGAAATACCAATTCCAGTTGGATTTGCAGCTTCATTCGAAGGTGAAAGAATCAGAAAAGCTGAAATGGCTTACGAATTTGGTGGAAACAAAACTACTGCTTGGGAATTAGTTAAATCATATGATTTAGGTGAAGTAGAAGACCATAAAATAGAAGTAATAGGACCTGAAATAGATCCAGAAGCTGCTAAAGATGGTGTTGTAAGATTACCACTTGCAATAATCGTTCAAGTTGCTGGTAGAGCAATGCAAGATGACTTCGAACCAGTTCTAGAAAGAAGATTCCACTACTTTATGAACTATACTGAAGGTTTAATGCACGTTGGACAAAGAGACCAAGCTTGGGTAAGAATATCTAAAGACGACGTTGCAAAAGGATTCCAATTAAAACACATAGGTGAAGTTATGTACGCTATGATGAAAGACGAATTCGATGCAGTTGTAGATAAATGTGCTATAACAATAATAACTGATGAAAAAGTAGTTGAAGAAAGAAAACATGAAGCTATAGAAAGATATAATGCTAGAGATGACAGATTAGAACAATTAACTGACGAAGCAGTTGATGATTTCTATTCTTGCAACATGTGCCAAGCATTCGCTCCAGCACACGTTTGTATAGTAACTCCAGAAAGACTTGGATTATGTGGTGCAGTTTCTTGGTTAGATGCTAAAGCTACTAAAGAACTTAACCCAACAGGACCATGTCAACCAATAGAAAAAGGTCCATGTCTAGATGAAAAGAAAGGTATCTGGCAATCAATGTCTGATGCAGTTTGTGAAATATCTCAAGGTGCAGTAGAAAATGTAACATTATACTCTATAATGGAAGACCCTATGACTTCTTGTGGATGTTTCGAATGTATATGCGGTATAATGCCTGAAGCTAATGGATTAGTTATAGTAAACAGAGAATATGCTGGTACTACTCCAGTTGGTATGACATTTGGTGAATTAGCATCTATGACAGGTGGTGGAGTTCAAACTCCAGGATTCATGGGTCATGGTAGACATTTCATATCTTCTAAAAAATTCGCATATACTGAAGGTGGACCAGAAAGAATAGTATGGATGCCTAAAGAATTAAAAGATGCTGTTGGAGAAAAATTAAATAAAACAGTTAAAGAAATGGCTGGTATAGATAACTTTACTGACTATATCTGTGACGAAACAATAGCAGTTGATTCTGAAGAAGTTTGTGCTTTCTTAGCAGAAAAAGGACACCCAGCATTAGAAATGGGTTTCATAATGGGAGAATAATTTTCCAGAAATTAAGAAAATACGATTAGGGGGAAAATAAAAATGGAAATACTAAACGATAGAAAATACAGTCCAAAACATACTTGGGCAAAATTAGATGGAGAATATGCTTATATAGGAGTAACTGACTTTGCTCAAGATCAACTTGGTGAAGTTCTATACGTAGACGTACCAGAAGTTGAAGATGAATTAACTAAAGACTCTGATTTTGGAGTAATAGAATCTTCAAAAGTTGCTTCTGAATTAATAGCACCTATATCTGGTGAAGTTGTAGAAGTAAATGATGAAAAATTAGAAGACGAACCAGAATTCGTTAATGAAGCTCCATATGATGCTTGGATTTGTAAAATAAAAGTAGCTGATATGGCTGAATATGAAGCATTATTAACAGCTGAACAATACGAAGCTACTTTAGCTGAATAGTATTTGAACCCGCTTATTTCAGATTAAAATAAAAGTATAGTGAAGGTGAGTAAATTCACTTTTACTATACTTTTTTAAAAAAGATAGGGGATAATTATATCTGATAAAATTTAATATAAATTTAGGTTTTCTTAATCGAAATTAATAGGGAAAAAGGTGAGAATCCTTTACAGTTCCCGCTACTGTAATATAGACGAAACCAAAAGGCCACTGTATTTTACGGGAAGGCCGGAAGTAGGATGAAATTAAGTCAGGAGACCTGCCTAAATTAAACGTGATTTACCTCGGGAGATAGGATAACTTCACAACATTATTTAGGTTAGGTTCAAATTAAAAAATACTATAAATAAGATAAATTTAAGTATTTTTAGAACTTAATATAAATATGTTTGAATTAAAAAGTCTTCATGGAGAAGGCTTTTTTTAATTTCCAACATATTAACTTAAGCAACGGACGAAGTCGTTGGCGTCATGAACGTAGTGAATTTTAACTTAAGCAACGGACGAAGTCGTTGGCGCCATGAACGTAGTGAATTTTAACTTAAGCAACGGACGAAGTCGTTGGCGCCATGAACGAAGCGAATTTTTAATTTTGGGAATGACTAAATTTGGTAAAATAATAACGATGTTTTTAACTTATTATATGTCGAATATGATAAAATAATAGTAAGAGTTTATTTATAATTTTGGGGGAGGATAAATTATGGCGAAAGTTGTTTTTAGACCATCAGGCAAAACAATAGAATGTGAGATAGGGGATAACTTATTAGAAGTTGCAAGAAGAGCAGATGTTTATATAGAAGCTCCATGTAATGGTAGTAAAAGTTGTGGAAAATGTAAGGTAAAATTATTAACAGGGGAAGTTAATCAAGAAGTATCATCTCACTTAAGTGATGAAGATAGAGAAAATGGATTTATCTTAGCATGCTGCACAACAATAATATCAGATATAGAAGTTCTTACAAACTCTTCTTTAGATATGGCTATGAGAGGAATGAAAGTTGAAGGCGGAGATAAAGCTAAGGACAAAGTATTATTTGATAAAGCTGTAGAAATAGCAGAAAAACACAACATAACTTTAGAAAATAATATAAAGAAAACTTGTATAACTCTTGATGAACCAACATTAGACGACAATATAAGTGATGTTGATAGATTAGAAAGGCATATAAGTATGAACTTCGGTGGAAAACAAATGACATACGACATAGAAGTTCTAAAGAAAATGCCAAAAGCATTTAGAAAAAATAACTTTGAAATAACTATTACATATAGAGATTTTGACGATAGATTAGAAATAATAGATGTTGAACCAGGAAATACAGAAGGTGAATTATATGGTTTAGCAATAGATATAGGTACTACTTCTGTTGTTGTATGTTTAGTAAACTTAATCACAAATGAAGTAGTAGAAAAAGGTGCATCAGGAAATGGACAACTTCAATTTGGTGCAGACGTTATAAACAGAATAGTTTATGCAATAAAGAAAAACAACATAGAAAAAGCTAAAGCAGCTGTAGTTGATGATACTTTAAATATGTTGATAAACGAATTAGTAAAATCATCAGGTGTTAAAAGAAATAATATAGTAAGCGTTGTTGCATCAGGAAATACAACAATGTCTACTTTATTCTTAGGAATATTCCCTGATTATTTAAGATTAGAACCATTCATCCCACCATTTTTTAAATCACCAAAATTAAATGCAAAAGAAGTTGGGTTAGATATAAATCCAAGTGCAAGTGTTTATTTATCACCAAATGTAGCTAGTTATGTTGGTGGAGATATCACATCAGGTGTACTTGCGTCTGGTATTTGGGCTAATGAAGAAAATGTTCTATTTATAGACTTAGGGACTAATGGTGAAATAGTATTTGGTAACCAAGATTTTATGATGAGTTGTGCATGCTCAGCAGGTCCAGCATTTGAAGGTGGAGGAATTAGTTGTGGTATGAGAGCATCTGCAGGAGCAGTAGATGGTGTAGATATAGACCCAGAAACTCTAGTTCCAAAATTAAATACTATAGATAATGAACCAGCTATTGGTATATGCGGTTCTGGTATAATCGATTTAATTTGTGAAATGCTTAAGAAAAAAGTAATCGACAGAAGAGGAAAAATACACAGAGATTTAAATAATGAAAGAATAAGATTTGATGAAAATGATATTGGTGAATACGTACTAGCATTTGCTAAAGATAATGAGCATCTACAAGATGATTTATTTATAACAGAAGTAGATATAGATAACTTTATAAGAACTAAAGGTGCTATATATTCTGGAGCAGCAACATTAGTAGAAAGTTTAGGTATGGATTTTGACTGTGTAGATAAAGTTTATATAGCAGGTGGTATAGGAAACCACTTAAATATTGAAAACTCAGTATTTATAGGATTACTTCCAGATATCGATAGAGATAAGTTCCAATACATAGGAAACAGTTCACTTATAGGATCTTACTTAACATTATTAAGTGATGAAGCTAAAGCTAAATTGGAAGAAATATCAGATGTAATGACATATGTTGAACTAAGCGTATACCCAACATATATGGATGAATTTATATCTTGTTGTTTCTTACCTCATACAAATATAGATGCTTTCCCAAGTGTAAAAGCTATATTAGAAGGGTAATTTAGTGATAACAAAATAGAATTGAAATAAAATACAATATTTGGATATTGTGTTTGACTTTGGATAAATAACAGTGCTATACTTAAGGTATATGAATATTGTGTAACGAAATCATGAAGGTTTCTATAAGTATAGCAGTACTATAGAAATCTTTTTTGATTTTTTTTAGAAATCGCTTTAAAGTATTTATAGGAGGGTGATTTAAAATGTGTGAATCTTCAGCATTTGTATTAGGGAAAAATAATGAATTAACAAGAGTTATGGAAAACGTAGTTAACGTAAATCCTGTTAATGGAAAGGTATATCTAACTGATTTATTGGGAGAAGAAAAAATATTAGATGGATATATAAAAGAAATAAAATTAATGGATCATAAAATCATATTAGCTCAAGATTAATAATATAATATTATCTTAGCTTAAAAAAGATTAGATGAGGTATAGCACATGGTAATAGCAGTAATAGATGGAATGGGTGGGGGAATAGGAGCCCAAATAATATTATCTTTAAGAGAAGAATTACCAACATATATTGATATATATGCTTTAGGCACAAATTCAATTGCAACTAGTGCAATGATGAAATCCCATGCCAATAAAGGAGCAACAGGGGAAAATGCTATAGTAGTATCATCCAAAAAGGCAAGCGTAATAGTTGCACCAATCGCAGTAACAATGCCTAATACTATGATGGGTGAAGTTACTAGTAAAATTAGTGAAGCTATATGTGATAGTGAAGCTCTAAAAATATTACTACCTATAATGCCAGAGAATTTTTCTTTAGTAGGGGTAGAAAATAAACCACTATCTTTATTAATAAAAGATACAATAAAAGTCATAAAGAAAGAATTTAATATAAAGTAATTGGAGGACAAAGAAATGATATTTAACAGAGACATAATAAGACAACATCATGGAGATAACTGTGGATGTGGAGGACATGACCACGGGCATTCACACGGACACGAAGCAGCTCACAGTCATGGGGATGACTGCGGATGCGGGCATGACCACGGACATAGCCACGAAGAAGAACATGCACATGCACACGGAGACGATTGTGGATGCGGACATGACCATGATGATCACGGACATAGCCATGGAGATGACTGCGGGTGCGGTGGACATGACCACGCAACAGTAGTAGAAAATAAAGACGAAAAAACTTTAAATATACTATTAGTTCATTGGGTAAACCACAACCAATCTCACGAAGAATCATTCCAAGAATGGGTAGAAAAAGCTAAAGCTATGGGTAAAACAGAAACAGCTACTTGCATAGAAAAAGCTATAGAATATATGAATAAAGCTAACGAAATGTTAATGGAAGCTAAGAAAAGTATGTAATTGAGCATAAGAAGTAATACAATGTATTTGTATTACTTCTTTTTTATGTTCAAAATATAGGGGGGAGAAAATGAACAAATCACCACATAAATATCTGAAAGATGGGCATATACATACACCATACTGTCCCCATGGGACAGATGATTCATTTGAAGAATACGTACAAAAAGCTATACAAGTTGGGCTGGATGAAATATCATTCACAGAACACTTTCCACTACCAGAAGGATTTGAAGACCCAGCTCCAGCAAAAGATAGCTCTATAGAAGCAGATAAAATGGAAAGCTATATAAATGATGTAAAAAAAATAAAAGAAAAATATAAAGACCAAATAAAAATCAACATCGGCGCAGAAGTAGATTATATAGAAGGGTTTGAAGAAGAAATAAAAAACAACTTAAATAAATACGGTGAGTATTTGGAAGATAGCATTTTATCTGTGCATATGATAAAAATAGAAGACAAGTATTATTGTATGGATTTTAGTTGTGAGGAATTTGAAAAAATAGTAAACTTGCTCGGTTCAGTAGAATCAGTATATAATCTTTACTATGAAACACTTATAAAAGCTATTAATTCGGACTTAGGAAAATATAAACCTAAAAGAATAGGACATCTAAACTTAGTAAGAAAATACAATAAGAAGTTTCCATATGATTATTCAAATAATAAAAAATTAAAAGAATTAGTAAAACTAATATCAGATAGAGGATATGAACTCGATTATAACATAGCAGGATTATTTAAAGAAGATTGTGGCGAAACTTATATAAGTGGATATCTCGCAGAATTGATTAAACAATATAATATAAAATTAGTTTTAGGTTCAGACTCACATAGTGCAAAGTATATAGATAAATATGAAAAACTTAATGAACAAATCTAATAGATTTTGCATATCTTAAATATGAATTAGTTTTGATTCAAATGCTTCTCTGGATGCTGCTTAGGGGAGAGGGCCGTTCAGAGAGGCAAGATTTATTTTTTGAAAGAATTAAAATAATAAATAAAATAAAAATAAATTATTGACTACTGTAAAAAAATAGTATATACTGTGTATATAGAAATGGAGAAGTACTCAAGTGGCTCAAGAGGATCCCCTGCTAAGGGATTAGGCTGGGTTAACCGGTGCGAGGGTTCGAATCCCTCCTTCTCCGCCAGTAAGCTCTGATGATTTCATCAGAGCTTTTTTTGTATTTTATTTATAAAGTATTAAAATTCAGAATTTATCCACTAAATCTTAATATTAAAAAAACAAATAAAAAAAATAAAAGATAATGAAATTTATTCTATACAATTCTGATAAAAAATATTATAATATTCTTTGTCGGAAAAAATTAGAATAATATGCATTATTTATAAATAATGTGTAAATATAAAATCGGGGAGGGAAAAAATTGGAGGAAGAAGTAATAGACTTAAGGGAGTATCTTTCTATTATTAAGAAAAAATGGTTTATAATAGCGATATTATGCGCTGTATGTGTAGCAGCAAGCGCAGTATACAGTTTCTTTATCGCAAAACCAGTATACCAAGCAGAGACAACATTAATTGTAAAGACTGAGAAAACAGAGGGGACAAATACAGTAACAAGTGATCAAATTAAAACGACTCAACAATTAGCTGTAACATATGGGGAAATAATAAAATCAAGAAAAGTTTTAGACGATGTTATAAAAAACTTAGATTTAGATGAATCATATAGTCAATTATCTGGGAAAATATCTGTTTCAACAGTTTCAGACACACAGATAATAAAAGTATCAGTTCAAGATACAAATAAGTCTAATGCAGCAAAAATAGCAAATGAAATACCAAAAGTATTTGCTAAGGAAGCTATCAGAATAGCTGATGCAAACGGTGTAGAAGTTATAGACAAAGCTCAAACACCAGTAAATCCAGTTTCACCAAATAAAAAGATGAACATCTTAATAGCAGGTGTGCTAGGTGTAATGATAGGATTATTTATTATATTTATAATAGAATTCCTAAATACAAAAATAAAAACACCGCAAGATATAGAAAAGGAATTGGGACTTCCTTTACTAGGTGTAATACCAGAAGAATTATAAAAATAAATACATAGGGAGATAATATGGGAAAAATAACGAGTTTAGAAAAACCACAATCAAACATATCAGAAGCATATCGAACTATAAGAACGGGGATAGAATTCTCTAATTTAGATAAAAATTTAAAAGTAATTTGTGTAACAAGCTCTAAAAAAGATGAGGGAAAAACAACTGTTTTATGCAATTTAGGAGTAAACTTTGCAAAAATAGACAAAAAAGTTCTTTTAATAGATGGAGATTTGAGAAATCCAACAGTTAACAAATTATTTGATACAAAAAATGCACAAGGTCTAATGGATATATTATTAGGACGAAAAAATATTGAAGAATGTATAAAGAAAACTACACAGGAAAACTTATACGTTTTAACAGGAGGAACAATACCTCCAAATCCTGCAGAAGTTTTATCTTCAAAAAAAATGAGCCAGTTTATAGAATCTATAAAAGATGACTATGATTATATATTTATAGATACTCCACCAGTTGGGATAGTGAGTGATGCATCTATAATATCTTCATATTCAGATGGAGTTATATTTGTAGTAGGCTCTGAAGAAGTAGATTCAAATTTAGCAAAAGTGGCAAAAGAAAGACTAGATAGTGTAAATTCAAATATATTAGGCGTTATTCTTAATAAATATAAAACTGAGACAAATAGCGAATATTATAATTATTACTATCATAGCCAAGAAGAAAAGAAAAAGAAGAGAAAAAGAAAATAATTTTTGTTTATAGAGAGGGGGAGTATTAATGGAAAAAACAATCTCTAAAAACAAAAATACAGATTTAACTGATGGTATTAACTTAAATGAGATTTTAGAGAGGGAATCAAATTTATATCTTTTTATAAAAAGAAGCATAGATATCATATGCTCTTTAGCTGGGATAATAGTATTATCACCAATATTTTTAATAGTAGCCATCCTTATAAAAATAGAAGATCCAAAGGGACGTATATTTTTCTGTCAGGAGAGAAATGGCCAACATCCAAAAACTTTTAAAATGTATAAGTTTAGAAGTATGGTTCACAATGCCGAAGAATTACTAAAACATTTACAAGAACAAAATGAACAAACAGGTCCAGCATTTAAGATGACTGATGACCCTAGGATAACAAAGGTAGGAAAATTTATAAGAAAGACTAGCTTAGATGAATTACCGCAATTATTTAATGTTTTAAAAGGAGATATGAGCTTAGTCGGACCGAGACCACCAATTCCTAGAGAAGTTGAGCAATATAATTCATACCAAAAACAAAGACTTCTTGTAAAGCCAGGTCTTACTTGTATATGGCAAGTCAGCGGAAGAAATAATATCGGTTTTGATGAATGGGTAGAGATGGATTTAGAATATATAAAAAATAGAAATTTATTATTAGATATAAAATTGATTTTAAAGACAGTAAAAGTACTGTTTGGAGACAGTAATGCATCTTAGGGAGTGTAAGTAAGTGAGGGAATATATAAAAAATTATAATGAATGGATGAATAATCCATATTTTGATGATGAAACAAAACAAGAACTAAAAGCAATTCAAAATGACGAAAAAGAAATAGAAGATAGATTTTACAAGGAATTAGAATTTGGAACTGGAGGACTTAGAGGAGTTATTGGTTATGGAACTAATAGAATCAACAAGTACACAGTGAGAAAAGCAACTTTTGGACTTTGTAATTATATCTTAAAAAAATGCAAAGAAGACGGTCAGAAAAGAGGCGTAGTAATAGCCTATGACAGCAGACACAAATCAAAAGAATTTTGCATAGAAGCGGCAAAGACATTAGCAGCTTGTGGAATAAAAGCTTATATATATGACAGCTTGAGAAGCACACCGCAATTATCATTTTCCGTAAGATACTTAAATTGTGTAGCAGGTATAGTAATAACTGCGAGTCACAATCCACCAGAATATAATGGATACAAAGTTTATTGGTCAGATGGAGGACAAGTTTGTCCAGATGTTGCAAATGAAATAATATCAGAAGTAAATAAAATAGATGATTACAGCAAGATACCAACTACTAAACTTGGCGATAATTTAATCCAAGTATTAAATAAAGACATAGACAAAGCATTTATAAATGAAGTAAAAAAACAAATTATAAACCAAGATGTAATAGATAGAGTTGGAGATAAAATAAAAATAATTTATACACCTATACATGGAACAGGGAATATCCCAGTAAGAGAAGTTCTAAAACAATCAGGATTTAAAAATGTAGAGGTAGTAAAAGAACAAGAATTACCAGATAGTAATTTTTCTACAGTTGAATATCCAAATCCAGAAGAAAAAGCAGTATTTGAAATAGCTATAGAAATGGCTAAAAACTCAGGTGCTGATATCATAATGGGAACAGACCCAGACTGTGATAGAGTTGGAGTTGTAGTAAAAAACAACGAAGGAGAATATGTAGTACTTAATGGTAATCAAGTAGGTTCATTATTAGTGGAGTATGTAATTAGTAGCAATAAGGAAAATATATCAAACCAAGTAAATCCTACAATAATAAAAACAATAGTTACATCAGAATTAGGAGCTAAAATAGCAAAAGAAAATGGTGTTGACTGTATAGATACATTAACAGGATTTAAATTCATTGGTGAAAAAATAAATCAATTTGAACAAAATAAAGATAGAACATTTGTAATGGGTTATGAAGAAAGTTACGGATACTTAGTAGGAACTCATGCAAGAGATAAAGATGGAGTAGTATCGGCACTTTTAATATCTGAGATGGCAGCCTATTACTACGACAAAGGAATGACTTTATACGAAGGGCTTCAAGAAGTATATAAAAAGTACGGATATTATAAAGAAGAATTAAAATCGATAACTTTAAAAGGAATTGATGGCATGAAACAAATTCAAAATATTATGAATAGTTTCAGAACTTCAGATATAGATGAAATAGCGAATATAAAAGTTAGTGAGGTTAGAGATTATAAAGAAGGAATAAATGACCTTCCAAAATCAGATGTTCTTAAGTTTGTTTTAGAAGATGGAAGTTGGATAGCTGTTAGACCATCGGGAACAGAGCCAAAGATTAAGTTCTATTTTGGATGTAATGGAGATAATCAAGAGATTGTTGATGAGAAATTGGATAGGATAATAGAAGATATAACAAATAGAGTTAATAAATAGGGGAGAATTTAGATGAAAATTATAATAACTGGTGCACAGGGTCAGTTAGGGCAAGAATTAGTAAAACAACTTGATAAAAAATATGAATATGATGTTATAAAAACAGATAGAGATACTCTGGATATTACAAATATAGAAAATGTAAATACATTTACATTAGATCAAAATCCAGATGTAGTTATAAACTGTGCAGCACATACAGCAGTAGATTTATGTGAAACTGATATGGAAAATGCATATAAAATAAATGCAGTAGGACCTAGAAATTTAGCTATAGCATGTGAAAAAGTCGGTGCTAAACTAGTACAAGTATCTACTGATTATATATTCGACGGAAATGGAACTAGACCATATAGAGAAGATGATATAACTTGTCCAAATTCAGTATACGGAACAAGTAAATTAATGGGTGAAAACTTTGTAAGAGAATTTTGCTCTAAATATTTTATAGTTAGAACAGCATGGTTATATGGTGAAGGAAATAATTTTGTAAGAACAATGCTAAAATTATCAGAAACTAATAGCGAACTTAATGTAGTAAATGATCAGATAGGAAGTCCTACAAGTACAGTTGATTTAGCAAAAGCAATAATCGATTTAATACATACAGAACATTATGGAATTTATCACGGAACATGTGAAGGACAATGTAGTTGGTATGATTTTGCTAAAAAAATATTTGAAATAAAAAATATAGATATAAAAGTAAATCCAGTAACAAGTGATGAATTTAAAAGACCAGCGCCAAGACCTAAGTATTCAGTACTTGATAACTTTATGCTTAAACTAGTCGGATTAAATTCATTTAGAAAATGGGAAGATTCATTAGAAGAATATTTAAAGTAAAAGAAGTAAATTATTTGAGGGAGGATTTTTATGAAAGGAATTATATTAGCTGGAGGTTCTGGAACAAGACTTTATCCAATAACACAGTCTGTATCAAAACAAGCATTACCTATATATGACAAACCAATGATATATTATCCAATGTCAGTACTTATGCTCGCAGGAATAAAAGATATATTAATAATATCAACACCTAGAGACTTACCAATGTTCAAAGAATTATTTGGTAATGGAAATCATTTAGGACTTAATATAGAATATGCAGTGCAAGAGCAACCAAATGGATTAGCGGAAGCATTTATAATAGGTGAAGACTTTATTGGAGATGATAAAGTAGCTTTAGTACTTGGAGATAATATATTCTATGGATATGGATTTAGTGAGAGATTACAAAATGCTGTAGAAAGAGATGAAGCTACTATATTTGGATATCATGTAGTTGATCCTCAGGCATTTGGAGTAGTTGAGTTTGACAAAGACTTTAATGTAATTTCAATAGAAGAAAAGCCAGAAGAACCTAAATCAAACTATGCAGTACCAGGTTTATACTTCTATGATAATGATGTAGTAGAAATAGCTAAAAGTGTTGAACCATCAGAAAGAGGAGAACTAGAGATAACTGCGGTAAATAATGAATACTTAAGAAGAGGAAAACTTAAAGTAGAACTATTTGGTAGAGGGATGGCTTGGTTAGATACAGGTACTCATAAAGGATTATTAGAAGCATCTAATTATGTAGAAGCTGTTCAAACTAGACAAGGTTTATATATAGCTTGTTTAGAAGAAATTGCTTATAGAAAAGGTTATATAGATAAAGAACAACTATTAGATTTAGCTAAACCATTAATGAAAACGGAATATGGTAGATATTTAGTTAAAATAGCTGATGAAGATATAAATGACAATCAAAATATTTATGAAGAAAGATTGCTTAAATTAGTATAGGGAGAAAATATGGGAAATTTTAATTTTATAGAAACTAAGATAAAAGACTTATATATAATTGAGCCTAAAGTATTCGGAGATGATAGAGGATACTTTATGGAAACTTACAATAAAAAAGCATTTGAGGAAGCTGGTCTTGATATGGTATTTGTTCAAGATAATGAATCTAAATCTAAAAAAGGTGTTCTTAGAGGAATGCATTTTCAAACTAAATTTACTCAAGGTAAATTAGTAAGATGTACACAAGGAGAAGTTTATGATGTTGCTGTAGATTTAAGAAAAGGGTCACCTACTTATGGACAATGGGAAGGGGTTCTTCTTTCAGCAGAAAATAAAAGACAATTTTATGTACCAGAAGGATTTGCTCATGGATTTTTAGTTTTATCAGATGAAGCAGTATTCAATTATAAATGTACTAATTTATATGCACCAGAATATGATGGTGGGCTTTTATGGAATGATCCAGAAGTGGGAATAGAATGGCCACTTGATGGAATAGATGAAATAATATTATCTGAAAAAGACAAAAAGCAACCAACTTTAAAAGAATTAGACTTACCGTTTGAATATAAAGGAGAGTAACAATGAAGAAGATATTAGTTACAGGTGGAGCAGGTTTCATCGGTGGAAACTTTGTCCACTACATGGTGAATAAATACCCAGAATATATGATAGTAAATTTAGATGCACTAACTTATGCAGGAAACTTAGAAACTTTAAAAACAGTTGAAGATAAGCCTAATTACAAATTTGTAAAAGGTGATATAGCTGATAGAGAATTTATATTTGACTTATTTAAAAAAGAAAAATTTGATATAGTTGTAAACTTTGCAGCTGAATCTCATGTCGATAGATCTGTAGAAGATCCAGGAATATTTGTAAAAACAAACGTAATAGGAACACAAGTATTATTAGATGCTTCTAAAGAATTTGGTGTAGAGAGATATCACCAAGTATCTACAGATGAAGTATATGGTGACTTACCATTAGATAGAAAGGATTTATTCTTTACAGAATCTACTCCTTTAAATCCATCTTCACCATATTCAGCATCAAAAGCAAGTGCAGATTTCTTAGTACATGCTTACCAAAGAACTTTTGGACTACCAGCTACAATATCTAGATGTTCAAATAACTATGGTCCATACCACTTCCCAGAGAAGTTAATACCTTTAATGATATCTAGAGCTTTAGCTGATGAAAGACTTCCAGTATATGGAAAAGGAGAAAATGTAAGAGACTGGTTACACGTAGAAGACCACTGTTCTGCAATAGATTTAATAATACACAAAGGTAAAGTTGGAGAAGTTTACAATGTAGGTGGACACAACGAAAGAACTAACTTAGAAGTTGTAAAAACTATACTTAAAGCTTTAGATAAACCAGAAAGCTTAATAACTTATGTAAAAGATAGACCAGGACATGATTTAAGATATGCTATAGATCCTGAAAAATTAGAAAATGAATTAGGATGGAAACCTAAGTATAATTTTGATACTGGTATAGCTATGACTATTAAATGGTATTTAGAGAATGAAGACTGGTGGAAAAATATAATATCAGGTGAATATGCTGATTATTATGAAAAAATGTATTCAAATAAATAAAAAGAGTTTAATATGCTAGTCTAGTATTCTAGACTGGCATAATTTTCAGAAAGGAAAAAATATGAAGCATATTTTTATTATAGGTTCTAAAGGTATACCTGCAAATTATGGTGGATTTGAAACATTTGTAGAAAAACTTACAGAACAACAACAAAGCAAAGAAATTAAATATCATGTATCATGTTTGGCAGATAATGATGATGAATTTGAACATAATGGAGCAAGATGTTTTAATGTTAAAGTGCCCAATATAGGTGCTGCAAAAGCAGTTTATTATGATGTAATAGCATTTAAAGAATGTATTAGATATATTAAAGAAAATAGGATTGAAAATCCTATAGTGTACATACTTGCTTGTAGAATAGGTCCTTTTCTTGGTAACTATAAAAAACAGTTAAAAAAATTAGGTGGAACATTATTTGTTAATCCAGATGGTCATGAATGGAAAAGAGCTAAATGGAATGCAGCTATCAGAAAGTACTGGAAAATATCGGAAAGGCTAATGGTAAAGCATGCAGATTTATTAGTATGTGATTCTATAAATATTGAAAAATATATTAAAGAAGATTACAAACAATATAATCCTAAAACTACTTTTATTGCATATGGTGCTGACATAGAAAAGTCTAAATTATCAGATGATGATGAGATTTTACTTAAGTGGTATAAGGAAAAAGGCGTTAAAGCAAAGGAGTATTATTTAGTTGTTGGTAGATTTGTTCCAGAAAATAATTACGAGACTATGATAACTGAATTTATGAAATCTAATACTAAGAAAGATTTTGTACTTATAACTAATGTTGAAAAGAATAAGTTTTATGAAGAATTAAAAAGAAAAACTGGGTTTGATAAAGATCAGAGGATTAAGTTTGTTGGAACTGTTTATAATCAAGAATTGTTAAAGAAAATTAGAGAAAATGCTTATGGATATTTACACGGACATGAAGTTGGTGGGACTAATCCATCATTGTTAGAATCATTAGCTACTACTGACTTAAATTTATTATTAGATGTAGGTTTTAATAAAGAAGTAGCAGAAAAAGGAGCTATTTATTGGAGTAAAAGAAGTGGTGATTTAGCAACAGCTATTATAAATTCAGAAATGATGAGTTATGAAGAAATAAATAGGGTTGGAGAGTTTGCAAAAAATCGTATTATTAATACTTATAGTTGGGACTTTATTGTTAATAGATATGAGGCATTATTTAACAATTATAAATAGTTTACATTATTTATATCAATTGTATTTACTAGAAAGAGGAGATTTATGTTAAAAAAAATAAATGATTTTCTGAAAGGAAGTTTTTTTAAAGGGAGCTTCTTAGCAATGACAGAACAAGGAATTTCAAGCTTAACCTCATTTTTGACGAGTATTATTTTGGCCAGAAATGTAACACCAAATTCAGTTGGGATATATACATTATTATTGTCTATTGCAATGATTATTATGGGATTGCAGAGAGTGTTTATTTTAGTGCCATTCAACATTTATTATCCTAAAATGAAAGAAGATAGAGAAAAAAAAAGTTATGCAGCTAAGACAATGGGGTTTGAGATTGTATTTTTGACAAGTGTGATGATAGTATTAATACTATTACAAGTGTTAGGAATAATAAATATGAATTTGAGCATAATCAGTTGTGGAATATTCATGGTAGGATATTTATTAAAAGATTATACTAGACAATTCTTATTTGGTATAAATAAAATTCTTTCAAGTTTGTTGATGGGAATTATACAATCATTATTCCAGCTAGGTTTGTTTATGGTATTATTACATTTAAATAATTTCACAATTAATCATTGCTTAATTATAATAGGAATGACAACTGGAATAAGTTCGATAGTATTCTTAGTAGTTAATACTAAGATTTCAATAAAATTAAGTGACTTAATAGAGGTATGGAATAAAAATAAATATATTTCAAAATGGAGTGTAGGAATTAGTATGTCTGATTCGGTTAAAAACCAAATATCTATGTGGATATTAAATAGTTTTATATCAACAAAATCAGTTGGGATATATTCTATTCATAATACCTTTGCAATGTTACCACAACCAATTTTTAATGGATTGTCACAGTATTTATTACCTCACTTTTCAAAAATATTTTCTGAGAAAAAATATGAAAGTGTAATAAAAAAATCTATTATTGCAATTACAGTAGTATTTTTTATGAATGCTTGTTGGGGATTAGTGTTACTAGTAATGGGTAAAAAATTAGTTGTGCTAATATATGGAGATGAATATATAGGGATAACAACTGTTTTACTATTATGCTGTATTCGTGGATTCTTTACATCTATAATTAGTATAATATCATCTATATTACAAGCCATTGAAAAACCTAAATTAATATTAAAATCTTTAGTCATAGGAATAGGAATATTAATTATTACTGGAACTATACTAACTTTGAAGTACAGTATGGTAGGAATGTGCATTTCTCTATGTATATCATTTGCAACTATTGCAATAATACAGACTATTGACTTGGCAAGTATAATTATTGAGTTAAAAAAAAATGAAAAGGAAGAAGTAATAATATGAAAAAAAAGAAAATGGCAATATTATATTTTTCTAATTTTGACAATTGGCCTATGGGAGGAATATTGAATTATATATTAGGAATTTTACCTTATTTAGAAAATAAATATGAAATTGATATTTGGGGATGTAGCGTCGATGGAAAAGAATTAAATAATATTAAGGTCAATGATAAAGAATATGAAATTCATTCATTGGGGAATGTGAAAACTAAAAAGATTATTCCGAACTATTTAAGATATTTTTGGTACATGATAATTAATTCAAAAAAAATAGAGGAAAAAAATTATGATATTTTATATTTTCATGGAGCACCAATACTATATGCTTATATGAAAAAAATTAAGAAATCAAAATCATTAATAGTATATCATCAACATGGTCTATCTTGTATAAATAAAATGGTTACAAAAATACAACATAAGGCGCAAGAATATTCAGATGTAAATTTTGTAAATAGTGATTTAATTTCTATAAAGGAGCATCAAAATAAACTTGCTAGGAAAGGAAAGAGTATCGAATTTATTAAAGCACCTGGACCAGTTAATGTTAAGAAATTTTTCCCAGTGAAAGATAAAGAAGAATTAAGGAAAAAAATGAATATAAAATTTAATACAGTTTTTTTATTTACAGGAAGAATTGTAGAATGGAAGGACCCGTTAATAGCACTAGAAGCTTTTAATAAATACTTCCAAGAATATGATAATAATTCTGTATTATATTTCATTGGAGGAGGAGATTTAGAAGAAAGATTAAGAAAAAGAATCTCTGAACTAAATTTAGATAATAATGTTAAAATGTTAGGAATATTACCTCAAGATGAAATATGTGATTGGCTAAGAATAAGTGATGTTTTTGTTTTTCCATCAAAAGGTGAGGGATTATCAATATCAGTAGCAGAAGCTATATCGTGTGGAGTACCAGTTATAGGGTTTGATGTAATTGGAGTAAGAGAATTAGTGAAAGATGGATTTAACGGTTATTTATTAAATGAAAGAAATGATGGGATTTTATATACCTCTATGATTAAAGCAATAGAAAATATAGAAGTTTTAAGAAAAAATACATTAGAATTAGTAGAAGAATATTCGGGAGAAAAAGTAGCTAAAATTATTATTGATGGAATAGAAAAAGCTAAAAAGAGGGATATAAATGAAAGTATGTAAAGTGAATAGTAGGTTAAAAAAAGAATATGTACCTATTTATTTATTATTTGGAAGTTTTCTTACGTTCTCTACAAGAGGATTTCAAGAGGCTCAAGAAAACTTATTTAATTTAGGTAATTTAGTTAGATATATATCATTACCACTATTTTATTTATATACTTTTCATCTATGTTATAAATATAAATTTTTTAGTATTCCTAAAATATCAAAATCAATCACTTTTTTATTTTTATATTGGATAATAGGATTAATATCATTGACCAATTCTCAATGGTTAAGTTATTCAATAATTAAATGGATAGAATATTTTCAAATATTTTTATTAGCATTTTACATATTTAATATGGAGAGAATAAAAGTTGGATTTACTAAAGAAGTATTTGGCATAGTATTGAATTTTTTTGAATTTTTAATGATAACTGTATTAATAGGAGCTATATTTTCACCTTCAAAAGCACTATATTTTGGAAGTTCGGAGTACAGTGCGATAAGAAATGCAGCTATTCCATTTAGATTATCAGGGTATTTAATCCCAATTACATCAACTAGTGTTGGATTTTTGTCATCATTTTTATTTTATAATTATTTGGTTGAATTAGCAAATAATTATAAAAGAAGACTTATAAAAGTAAAAATGTTAATTTTACTTATATTCATAATAACAGCTCAAGCTAGAATGGCTATATTAGGGCTTGTAATAGCTATATTTATATATTATTTTTTCATCAATAAAAAATTATTATATAAAATAGCTACAGCATATATTAGTATTATTATGTTTATGTTTGCAGGAAATACAATTTTAAATGTAATTCTTAGAGGACAAGATTTCGCACAGATATTTTCACTGTCTGGAAGGACAGAATGGTGGAGTTATGCATTAGATGTGTTTAGTAGATTGAATATTTACGAAAAATTATTTGGTATGGGTTTTGCTGGAGGAGAAAAAGTTGTTGCGGCACAGAGTAATGATGCTATGTACACTTTAGATTCAGAGTTCTTAGGAACTTTAATTTCGACAGGTGTACTTGGAAGTATTTTCTTAATGCTATCAATATGTTATATATTACTTCAGGTTATAAGATTGAGAAAATATAATATAGAAATGATTACAAATAGGGAAAATAAAATATATGTAGATCAAATTACAGGAATTTTAATAATATTAATAGTTAGAATGATTACTACTAATACATTTTCTACATTATCATATTATTCTGTAATATATGTAATAAGTGTTATAGTAATTCAAAAAATTATTAGGGAGATAAGATATGAGATTAAATATAGAAAAAATATTAACAGAAACATTTGATACTTTGGATAAAGAGATTAATAAATATGTAGTAATGAATAAATACGATGTACTACCATATGAATTACCATCTGATATAGACATATGTGTTGCACAAGAAGATTTTATTAGATTAGATGATATTGTGAAAAATATAGCAAAAAACACTAATACGGTAGTAACACAGAAAATTTGGCATAATTATAGAAAGTGTGCCTATATTTTATCGCCACTTAGAATTAATAGTTCATTTAGATTACAATTAGATTTCTTCTCGGATTTTAGTGTCGAATCTACTCCAAAGTTGATACCATTTGAAGAAATATTAAAAAATACAAGGAAGGTAAATAGGTTTACTGTACCAGCTTATGAAGTAGAATATGTATTTTTATTATTAAGAAGAATATACAAAAATGATTTTAGTTTAGAACATGTAAAAATTATTAAAGAAATATTAATGAAATCTCAAAAATCAATATCAGAATATGCATTAAAGTATTTTGATAAGGATGTTATAGAAGTTATAAATGATTTACTTATTAAAGAAGATATTGAAAAATTAAAAGAAATACAACCGTACTTATGGAAGAATGTAAAAAGATTATCTAAGAGAAATTCATTTGGTATATATTATTTAAAATATTGGACAAGTCAGATTTATAGAGCAATATATAGATTAAAAAATCCTGTAGGATTATCGATAGCAATATTAGCTCCAGATGGGGGAGGTAAAACTACTGTAATAGAAGGAGTGAATTCACTTGTAAGCGGAAGTTTTCATGGAATTGATAATAGATATATTAGGCCACGATTATTTAAAAATTTAGGTTCATACAAAGTATTTAACCCATCAGAAGAAAGTAGTAGTAACCCTAATCCTCATGATAAGCCTTTAAATGGCCCAATAAAGTCAATAATAAGATATTTATTTTATAACTTAGATTACCAAATAGGTACTATATTTGATATTAATATAAAAAAAGTTAAGAAGAAGCTAATTATATTTGATAGATATTATTTTGATTACTATGTAGATTTAAAAAGATTTCAGTATAATATGCCGGAATGGTTACCGAAAGTATTTTCTTGGTCAATACCAAAACCAAATATTATTTTTGTACTAGATGCACCAGCAGAAGTGCTATATGAGAGGAAACAGGAACTACCAATTGAAGAATTACGAAGACAAAGAAAAGCATATTACAACTTAAAGAATAATATCAAAAATGTTGTTGTTATTGATGCAACTAAAAAAATAGAAGAGATAGTAGAGGAAATAACAACTATAATATTAGAAAAAAAAGCTAAACAGACTTCGAAGCTTCTTAAATAAAGTAGCTATAAAGTTACTTATAAATTTATATTTAAATAACAATAGATAGGTAAAGTGATAGAGCTATGAAGAAAATTAATGTTTTCCTAGATACAATTAAAAATATAGGATTTGAAAAATGTGATCAACAAAATGAAAATATTGAAAAATATTTAGCTATACCTAATATAAAAAATGTTAGATGGCTAGTACCATTAAATGATAAAATTAATAAAAAGAATTCGGTTTTATTATATCAACCAAGTGCAATTAAAGGTAAGGTATTAAAAGAATTATATCTTAGAATACCATTTGTCATAATAAAATGTATATTTAAAAAAAATATTATAACTTTAAATAGAATTAACATCTTAAATAATAAAAAAATATTTGAGAATGAAATATTCTATAATGAAGAAGTTTATTATTCATTTTTTTTAGGTACAGAGGGAGCACACTGTAAAATTACTGTTCAGATATCTGATAAAAATAAGCCAATTATGTATTTAAAAGTTACCGATAAATTTGAGATAGTTGAATTATTTAATAATGAAGAAAAAATATTGTCATTATTAAATAACACTACTTTAAAGAATGAAATACCAAATATTATTACAAATACTAAGTATAATGAATTATATTGTTTTGCATCTTCTACAACTAAAACAATAAAATCAAATTATAGAAATAATTTATCAAGAGAACATGTAGATTTTTTAGTTAATTTATACTTGTCTACAAAAAATAAATTAATTGATGAGGAATCGATATATTATAAAAGTACAAATATTTTATTGAATAAATATATGACTCAAAATAAAGAGAGTGTATGGATAAAAGATGCTTTCCAAAATTCCTTTGAAAATATAAAAATGATGAAGGTACATCTTGGAGTATGTCATAGAGATTTTACATTTTGGAATTGCTATTTTAATGATAATAAGATATTTGTTTTTGATTGGGAGTATGCAACAAATGATTATCCACCATATTTTGATGTTTTACATTTTATTATTCAAAAGAGTATTTTAGATGGAGAGAGTTGTGAAAAAATATATGAAAGTATAATAGAGAATAGTTTTATATATGAATATGCAAAACGAATTGATGTATCATTTAAGAATATAAAAGATTTTATTATTTTATATTTAATTGATATTTTATTATTGTATGAATTTAGAGCAAAAGAGTTTTCAACCTCTGATTTACTAAATAAGGAAAGAAGATTAAAGATGATAAAATATGTTTTGGAGGTATAATAATGAAAACAATATTAATATCTGCATATGCCTGTGAACCCAATAAGGGATCAGAACCAGGTGTTGGATGGAATTGGATGAAGGAAATTGCTAAGAATAATAAGGTGATTGTAATCACAAGACTAAATAATAAAAATATTATTGAAGATGAATTAAAATTTAATTCAAATCAATATAATAATATTAGTTTTTATTATTGTGATGTTCCTAAACGACTATCTTTTTGGAAAAAAGGTCAAAGAGGATTACATTTATATTATTTTTTATGGCAAATTGAGTGTTACAAATTATCAAAACTTATTATGAAAAATATTAAAGTAGATATAGCGCTTGGATTGACATTTGGTAATATGTGGTTACCTACTTTTATGTATAAATTACCTTGTAAATTTATTTGGGGACCATTAGGTGGTGGTGAAGGTGTTCCAACTAAATTGTGGGGGAAATTACCTATAAAGCAGAAATTAGTTGAAATTATTAGAATAATAAATAAATATTTACCATTAACAAATATATGGTTCTATAGTATTTGTAAAAAATCAGATTATATATTAGTGAGAACAAATGATTCATTTAATTGCATACCTAAAAAATATCGTAGTAAATGTGATATTATTATAGAAACAGGTGTTTCGGTAGAAGAATGTGAGGAATTAAATAGAAGAGCAAAAGAAATAGAACCTAAATATGATTTTATATTTATAGGAAGATTAGTACCGTTTAAGATGGCCGATATTGCCATTAAGGCATTTGCTAATGTCGCAAAAGAAAACAGTAATATTAATTTTCATATAGTAGGTGATGGTCCATGTTTAAATGAATATAAAAGACTAATAGAAAGATTAGAAATGGAAAGGCAAATAATTCTTCACGGTGAACTAGATAGAAATGATGCATTAGAGATGCTAATGTCATCTAAAGCTTTTTTATTTCCAAGTGCAAGAGAAGGTGGAGCATGGGTACTTTTTGAAGCTATGATGTGTAGTAAACCAATAATATGTCTTGATACATCAGGTATGAATGTAGTAGTAACAAATGAAACAGGAATTAAAATTCCTGTAAATGATTATGATAAGGTTGTTCAAGACTTTTCAATAGCGATAAAAGAATTAATAGATAAACCTGATAATGCTTTGTATAGAGGAGTAAATGGATACGATAGAGTTAAAAGTGAGTTTGAATGGAAATCAAAAGGAAAATTTATTAGTGAAATTATAGAAAAAATATATGAATAAACGACTATAAGAAAATAATTAAAAATAGGAACTGATAAAACTACGAAATAAACGTAGTTTTATATTTATAAATATATTTTAATTAAGGAGAAAAAATGAAGAAAAAAAATATATTATTTATACATTCTGGAGCAGAACTATATGGAGCTGATAAAATTTTATTAGAGGTATTAAAGGGATTAGATAAAAAGTTATTTTGCCCTATATTAATAATACCTAATGGAGGTCCATTAGAATATGAGTTGAAGAAAAATAATATTAAATATATAATTTATGACTTTCCAATTTTAAGAAGACAGTATTTTAATTTAAAAGGAATTATATCATATACATATAAATATATTAAGAGTTTAATATACTTATATAGAATAGTTAAGAGAGAAAAAATAGATGTTATATGTTCTAATACATTAGCTGTATTAGAAGGTATATTTTTAAGTAAAATATCTAAAATACCACATGTATGGCATATACATGAAATAATAAAAGAGCCTATAATTATGCAAAAGTTTTATAGTATAATTGTGCCTAAATTTGCTCAAAATGCAATTTGTGTGTCTGATGCTGTAAAGTGTAATTTATTTAAAGAAAAACATAACTATAAATGCAATATTAGAGTAATACATAATGGAATAAATATGGAAGATTATAAAAGTGGGGATAAAGCTAACATAAAGCGAGATTTATTAATCGATGAAGATAGATTAATAATAGGGATGATAGGAAGAGTCAATAAAATTAAGGGACAATCTTTCTTGGTAGATGTAACTAAAAAATTAGTTGAAAGATATCCTGAATTATTAGTTATTATGGTAGGTGGTGTATTTGCAGGGCAAGAAGATTTACTAATTAATCTGAAAGAAAAAGTAAAGAAAAACAACTTGCAAAGCAACATAAAAATATTTGACTTTGACAACGATGTTAATAAATTTTATGATATATTTGATATTTTTGTTTTACCATCAATTAAACCAGATTCATTTCCTACTGTTGTATTAGAAGCTATGAGTCATGGTAAACCCATAGTTGCACATGTGACAGGTGGAGTAAGTGAAATGGTAGAAAATTTTGAAAATGGTATATTAATCACAGATATAACTATAGATAATACATGTAAAGCTATAGAAAAATTGATAAATAATAAGGAGTTAAGAGTAAAATACGGAGAAAATTCTGTAAAAATAATGGAAAAAAAGTTTTCAAGTGATATATTTAAAGAACGAATTAATGAATTTTATGCTAATATTAATTAATTTTACATTTATTTATACAAAAATAACAAAAACTATTACGATATACTGATTAATATATAAAAAAGTTTAAATCTATACAGTTATTATATAAGTACTATATTAGGCATTAAAAAGTTGTAAGAGGAAATGTGCATTAAATATGTCAGTTGGATTAACTTTTGTAGTAATTTTTATGAAATAATAAGTTAATATTAATATAATAGTAGTGTTATAAAAATTTGAAAAGGAAAGATTAGAGTATAGAAGGTATGTGTGGAATAGTAGGATACTTAGGAAAGAGACAAGCAACAGAAGTTCTAGTAGAAGGACTTTCTAAATTAGAATACAGAGGATACGACTCAGCAGGAGTTGCTGTAAATATAGGAGAAGAATTATCAGTAAGAAAATTCAAAGGAAGATTACAAGTATTAGCAGATGACTTAACTGCTAATCCAATAAATGGGGGCTTAGGAATAGGACATACTAGATGGGCAACTCACGGAGAGCCATCAGATGTAAACTCTCATCCTCATTTCAACAAAGAAAAAACAATAGCAGTAGTGCATAACGGAATAATAGAAAACTACTTAGAATTAAGAGAAGAATTACAAGCTGAAGGATATGTATTCTTATCTCAAACAGATACAGAAGTTGTGGCTCACTTAGTGGACAAGTTCTATGAAGGAAACTTATTAGAAGCTGTTTACAAAGCTACTGAAAAATTAAGAGGAGCTTATGCTTTAGGAGTTGTTTGCAAAGACAACAACAACGAATTAGTGGCAGTAAGAAAAGACAGTCCATTAATAGTAGGTGTGGGAGAAGATGAAAACTTTATAGCATCTGATATACCTGCCATATTAAAATACACTAGAGATGTAATATTCTTAGAAAATGACGAATATGTACATATGCAAGGACCAAAAGTAACTATATTAGATGAAAATAAAAATGTAGTTGAGAAAAAAATAAATGAAATAAACTGGGATATAGAAGCTGCATCAAAAGGCGGATATGACTGTTTTATGACAAAAGAAATGTATGAACAACCAAAAGGTGTTGAAGATACATTAATGAGAAGATTAGATGAAAATGGAAGAATCAAATTAGATGATATAAAAATAACTAAAGAAGATTTAGATAAAATAAACAAAGTATATATAGTAGCTTGTGGTACTGCTTATCATGCAGGACTTGTTGGTAAATATGCTATAGAAAAATTTGCAAAAATACCAGTAATAGCTGATATAGCATCAGAATTTAGATACTCAGATCCATTTGTAGATGAAAATACTTTAATAATAATAGTAAGTCAATCAGGAGAAACTGCTGATACATTAGCAGCACTTAGAGATGCTAAGGCTAAAGGTGCTAGAGTATTATCAATAACTAATGTTGTTGGTTCATCAATAGCAAGGGAATCTGATGATATATTCTATACATGGGCAGGTCCAGAAATAGCAGTTGCTTCAACTAAGGCTTACACAACTCAATTAACTGCTTTCTGTATGATAGCTTTAAACTTAGCTATGACTAAAGGAAGTATAACTGAGGAACAATACTTTGATGGAATAGAAGAGTTAAGAAAAATACCGGCTCAAGTGGAAAAAGTGTTGGAGTGCAATGAGTTAGTTGGACAAATAGCTGAAGAAATAAAAGAAGCAAATGACATATTCTACTTAGGTAGAGGAGTGGACTACTCTTTAGCTATGGAAGGTGCTTTAAAAATAAAAGAGATATCTTATGTTCATGCTGAAGCTTTTGCAGCAGGTGAATTAAAACATGGAAGTATAGCTTTAATAGATAAAGGAACGCCAGTAGTTGCCATAGCTACTCAAAGTCAATTATTTGAAAAAATGGTTTCAAATATGCAAGAAGTTAGAGCTAGGGGAGCTAGAGTTATAGCTATAACTCAAGAAGGAAATACAGAAGTGGAAAAATCAGCTGATAGAGTAATTTATATACCAAAAGTTGACGATATGTTTGCTAGTATAACAGCTGTTGTACCAATGCAGTTACTTGCTTATCATGCATCAAATATAAGAGGGTTAGATGTGGATAAGCCAAGAAACTTAGCTAAATCAGTTACAGTTGAATAATATAAAAGGGTATCACAATAATGTGATGCCTTTTATATTAAATAACCATGATAAATTATGATGAAGAGGTATTTTATTGATGGAATATATAAAATTAATGTTAATTTCTATGGTGCCAGTTATAGAACTTAGGGGAGCTATACCATTAGGAATAGCTATGGATCTAAATCCCATATATGTATATCTAAGTTGTTTGATTGGTTCATCCATAGTATCTATACCTGTAGTACTTGTTTTTAGACAAGTTATAGATTATTTAAGACATAGAAAGTATTTCAATATAGTAATAAGATGGATAGATGCAAAAATAGAAAGTCGTGCTAAGAAGCTAAAAGCAGCTAGTATATTAGGACTTATAGTATTTGTAGGCGTTCCACTTCCAACTACAGGATCATGGAGTGGGGCTGCTTTGGCCTCTATTTTTAAAATGAGAATAAAAGATGCCTTATTTGGAGTATTTATAGGAAATGCCATAGCAGGTGCAATAATGCTGGGGGTATCTCTGCATATATCAGAAGGTTCTATTGAGATGATAATAGCATCTGCACTATTAGTTTTAGTAGGAATGGTATTTTATATATATAAAAAGAAAAAAAATAAAAAGATAATGGAAATATAGATTATTTGAAGGAGGATGGGGAAAATGGCAGTTTTAGTAACTGGAGGAGCAGGATATATAGGAAGCCACACAGTGGTGGAATTATTAAATGAAGGAAAAGACGTAGTTATAGTTGATAATTTTTCAAATAGCTGTCCTATAGTTCTTGATAGAATAAGAGAAATAACAAATAGAGATTTTAAATTTTATGAATTAGATACTACTGATGAAAAAGCATTAGAAGTAGTATTCAAAGAAAATGACATAGATTCAGTAATACATTTTGCTGCATATAAGGCTGTGGGAGAGTCTGTGGCAAAACCTTTAGAGTATTACAGAAATAACTTAGGAAATACATTAACAGTTTTAACTTTAATGAAAAAATACAATGTGAAGAAGTTTGTATTTTCTTCATCAGCAACAGTATATGGAGATCCACATACTTGTCCAATCACTGAGGATTTCCCACTTAGTACAACAAATCCTTATGGAGCGACTAAACTTATGATAGAAGATATGCTAAGAGATATGTGCAAAGCTGATAAAGAGTTAAATGTAGCAATTCTTAGATACTTTAATCCAGTGGGAGCTCATGAAAGTGGATTAATAGGAGAGGACCCTAATGATATACCAAATAACTTAATGCCTTATGTTTCTCAAGTAGCTGTTGGAAAATTGGAGCAACTTAGTGTATTTGGTGATGATTACAACACTCCTGATGGAACTGGAGTTAGGGATTACATACATGTTGTAGACTTAGCAAATGGACATTTAAAAGCATTAGATAAATTAGAAAGTCTGCCAGGTCTTGTTACTTATAACTTAGGTACAGGAAATGGTTATAGCGTTCTTGATATGGTGAATGCTTTTAGGCAGGCTAGTGGAAGAAAAGTTGCTTATAAAATAGTAGATAGAAGGCCAGGAGATGTAGCAATGTGTTATGCGGATCCAACAAAGGCAAATAAAGAATTAGGATGGAAAGCTAAGTATACTATAAAAGAAATGTGTGAAGATACTTGGAAATGGCAAAGTACAAATCCTAATGGATATAGAGTAAAAGAATAAGAATTAGTGTAGTAAATATTATGATCTAAAAATAAAAATAAATTAACCGTGGGGGAATTAAATGAGCAAAAGAGTAAGAAAAGCAATAATACCAGCAGCTGGTCTTGGTACAAGATTTTTACCAGCGACTAAATCACAACCAAAGGAAATGCTACCAATAGTAGACAAACCAACACTTCAATACATAATAGAAGAAGCGATTGAATCGGGGATAGAAGAAATACTAATAGTAACAGGAAGAAGTAAAAAATCTATAGAGGACCACTTCGATAGATCTGTTGAATTAGAGTTAGAACTTGAACAAAAAGGTAAAACAGAAATGTTAGAAATGGTTCAAGACATATCAAACATGGTAAACATCCACTACATAAGACAAAAGGAACCAAAAGGATTAGGACATGCTGTGCATTGTGCAAAGAGCTTTATAGGAAATGAGCCTTTTGCAGTTTTACTTGGAGATGATATAGTAGATGCGGAAACTCCATGTTTAAAACAAATGATAGATGCTTATGATGAGTATAAGACCTCAATATTAGGTGTACAAGAAGTTGCAAAAGAAAATGTGGACAAGTACGGAATATTAGATGTTAAATATATTGAAGACAGAGTATATAAAGTAAAAGATATGATTGAAAAGCCATCTGTTGACGATGCACCTTCTAATATAGCGATACTTGGAAGATATATAATAACTCCTGAGATATTCAATATATTAGAAAATCAAGAGGCAGGCAAAGGTGGAGAGATTCAATTAACTGATGCTCTTCAAACTTTAGCAACTAAGGAAGCTATATATGCATATAATTTTGAGGGAAGAAGATATGATGTTGGTGATAAGTTAGGATTCTTAGAGGCAACTGTAGATTTTGCATTAAAAAGACCTGAGCTTAGAGATGATTTTGAAGCGTTTATAAAAGAAAAGGCTGCTTGTATAGAAAGATAGATATTGAGATTATGCTTATTAATAAGGCATAAATTTATTAAATTAATTAGCCTCTGGAAAGTTTTTATTATAACGACCAGAGGCTTTTATTTAGAGGGAGAATTTTATTATGAGTATATTAATTATAGGGGGAGCAGGGTATATTGGCTCTCATACAGTGAAATATTTTATTGAACAAAATGAGGATGTAATAATTGTAGATAATTTATTAACAGGACATAAAGAAGCTATTTTAAGCGATAAGTTTTATGAATGTGATATAAGAGATAAGGAAAATTTAGATAAAATATTTAAAGAAAATGATATAGAAGCTGTTATTCATTTTGCAGCAAATTCACTAGTCGGAGAAAGTATGGTAAAGCCATATGAATATTACCACAACAATGTTTATGGAATGATGTGTTTATTAGATGTAATGAAAGAAAACAACGTAGATAAAATAGTATTTTCATCGACTGCTGCGACATATGGTGAGCCGAAAAATATTCCTATATTAGAATCTGATGAAACAAATCCAACTAATACATATGGTGAAACTAAATTAGCTATGGAAAAGATGATGAAATGGTTTGACAATGCATATGGAACTAAATATGTTTCATTGAGATATTTTAATGCTGCGGGTGCATATTTTGATGGAAGTATTGGTGAAGCTCATACTACTGAAACTCATCTTATACCATTAATACTTCAAGTTCCTCTTGGTAAGAGAGAGCATATAAGTATATTTGGTAATGACTATGATACTAAAGATGGAACATGTATAAGGGACTATATCCATGTTATGGACTTAGCATCTGCTCATTACAAAGCACTAGAGTATTTAAGAAAAGGTAATGAAAGTAATATCTTCAACTTAGGTAATGGAAATGGATATTCAGTTAAAGAAGTTATAGATGTTGCGAGAAAAGTTACAAGTCATGAAATACCAGCTAAGTTAGAAGAAAGAAGAAGTGGAGATCCTGCTGTTCTTATTGCATCTAGTGATAAGGCTAAAGAAGTTCTTGGGTGGAAACCTGAGTATGATTCACTTGAAAGAATTATAGAAGATGCTTGGAGATGGCATAAGAATAATGTAAATGGATATAAAAAACTAGCAATAAATAAAATATAAACATTAATTATATAGATATACTACTTGAGGGGGTGGATAAAATATATATATTAAATTTTATTAGAGGATTTTGTATGGCATTAGCTGATAGTATCCCAGGTGTATCAGGAGGTACTATTGCGTTCATACTTGGATTTTATGATGAGTTTGTAAGTTCATTACACAACTTAATATCGGGGAGTAAAGTAGAAAGAATTAATGCATTAAGGTTTTTATCTAAGATTGGTATAGGATGGGCTACTGGATTTATATTATCTGTAATCTTTATAACAGCTATATTTGAAAAGAATATTTATGAAATCAGTTCTTTATTTTTAGGGTTTATAATAGCCTCTATACCTTTGATAATTAAATCAGAAAAAAGAACATTGTCAGAAGGGAAAAATATCATATTTTTATTAATCGGAATTGTTGTAGTATTTACAATGACATATTTTAACCCAATAAGTAGTAGTGGAAGAAGTTTTTCGATTAAAGCTGAAAATTTAGGATTGATATTTGGAATATATATTTTCTTGTCTGGTATGATTGCTATATCAGCAATGGTTTTACCGGGAATATCAGGCTCTACTATTTTATTAATCTTTGGACTTTATACTCCGATTCTTAATGCTATAAAGGGTATACTAAAATTAAATTTTGAATACTTACCAGGGATTGTTATCTTCGGAAGTGGTATCTTAATTGGTGTTTTACTAACTATAAGAAGTGTTAGATATTTGTTGAGAAAGTTTAGGTCACAAACTATATACTGTATTATTGGTCTTATGATTGGGTCTATATATGCAGTTATTATGGGGCCATTATCACTAGAAGTTCCACAATCGCCAATGAATTTAGAAAGTTTTAATATAATATTTTTTGTTATAGGATGCATATTAGTTCCAGCATTAGAAATGCTTAAAGTATTATTAAAAAGTAAAAGTGATGATTTAGAGCAAGATACTCATATAGAAGATATGATTTAAAAATATAATATAAATTATCAAACAATAAATATAGAAGTTTTATTATTTATACTTCTTAACTTCTAAAAAAATATAAAAAATATTCTATA
>NZ_JADPET010000060.1 GCF_015667935.1 Clostridium sp. 1001270J_160509_D11
TTCTAATTATCACATATTAATATATATTGATATATTTTATTCCATTTTCTAAGTATATTTTTTTAGGTTTATATTGTTATTTTATATTTAGATGTTATTTTTAATAATAATTTAGCCTAAATTTCTTTAATAAAAAAATTCACTTCGTTCATATCGCCAACGACTTCGTCCGTTGCTTTAGTTAATAAGTTGGAAATTATACATTATCCACAAACCAGATAATATATAATTTCCGTAGAATTAAAAAAGAGAATTGATTAATTTCTCAATTCTCCTATTAAATACGATAATATAAGCGCTACAGTATTAACAAGAACGATACTTGCTCCTGTAGGTATTGAATATAAATACGATAATACTATTCCTAAAAAGAAACATACTACTGATACTATTGCAGAACATATTATTACACTTTTAAATGTTTTAAAGTTTCTCATTGATATTAATGCTGGGAATATTATTAAGCTTGATATAAGCATTGTACCCATTATTCTCATACCAACAACTATTGTTATAGCTGTTAAAACAGCAATTATCATATTATAAGCATCGGCTTTTGTTCCTGTAGCTTTTGCAAATGACTCATCAAAAGTAACTGCAAATATTTTATTGTAGAAAAATACAAATAATATAATAACTACTACAGATAAAGCAATACTCATATATACATCTGATTCAGACATTGCTAATATACTACCGAACATATAGCTATATACATCTGTATTCATTCCTTTTGTTAATGCCGTTACAACAACCCCTATAGCAATAGATACTGTAGATATTAAGGCAATTGCTGAGTCACCTTTTATCTTGCTATTTTCACTTAATCTAAGTAGTATAATAGCAGCTACTGTAACTATTGGTGTTGATATATATAGTGGCGCTACATTCATAGCAACAGCTATTGTAAGAGCAGCGAATGCCACGTGTGATAACCCATCACCTATCATTGAGTACCTTTTTAAAACTAAACTAACTCCTAATAAGGCAGAACATAAAGCAACTAAGCCACCTACTATCATTGCTCTAACTATAAATGTATATGACATCATATCACTTAATACACTAATCAATTTGGGCACCTCCTATAAATCTTCTTCCTACTTCACTGTTAGCATAATCTTCTGTATTTCCGAAGAATTTGATGTTCTTTTTTAAATGAAGTATTTTACTTGCATTATTAACAGCAAAATTTATATCATGAGATACCATTATAATCGTAATCCCTTTTTTATTTATTTCTTTTATTAAACTATACATCTCACGTGTTACAGTTGGGTCTAAGCCTGTTATAGGCTCATCAAGTATTATTATCTTTTTAGTTGCACAAAGTGCTCTTGCTAACAATACTCTTTGTTGTTGCCCCCCTGATAATTCTCTAAATGATTTTCTTTTTATATTTTCTATGCCAAGAGATTTAATCATCTCATTAGCTAATTTTTTATCTTTCATAGAGTAAAATGGACTAAATCCTTTTGAATTCAAGCATCCTGATAATACAACTTCATATACTGATGCTGGAAAATCTTTTTGAGCTTGAGTTTGTTGTGGTAAATATCCTATTTCATTTTTATTTAAGCCTTCTCCAAATACAATTTGACCTAATTTAGAGTTTTCTAAACCTAATATAGTTTTTACTAAGGTACTTTTTCCCGAACCATTCTCTCCAACTATACATAAGTAATCACCTTGTTCTATAGAAAAAGAAATATCTTCTAATACTACTTGATTTTCATATTTTACACTAACATCTTTACATTCTATTTGACTCATTTAAAATATTCCTTTCCAATTCATATTTTACTGTAGTGCTGCTTTAAGTGTTTTTATGTTTTCTTTCATAATAGACACATAAGTTGCACCATTTTCAAAGTCTTGTTGACTAAGATTATGAGCAGAATTTAAACACATAGTTTTTACTCCTGTTTCATTTGCTAAAGTATTAGCTACTTTTTGGCTGCTAAGTTCAACATATAATACTACTGGTATATTTTCTTGTCTAATGAAATTAACTAAATAAGAAACAGTTTCTGCTGATGGTTCCATCTCATCACTACATCCAGGGAATGCAGCTTTATAATCAAGACCATACTCTTCTACAAAGTATTTGAATGGGAATCTATCCCCAAATACTAAAGTTTTTCTTTTCGCATTTTTTACTATATCTCTAATTTGTGAATCTATATCTTCTATTTCAGATATATATTGTTTAGCATTTGCATCAAATTTATCTGCATCTTTTTCATCTAATTGATTTAAAACTGTGTTTATTTCTTTAACGATTTTTATAGCATTTATAGGTGATGTCCAAACATGTTCATCGTACTCTATGTCTGTTGTGCTGTGTTCATGTCCTTCATGACCTTCTGCATCTTCGTGGTCGTGGTCTTCTCCATCTTCATGGCTATGATCGTGATCATGCGAATGAGTTGCTACGCCTTCAAGACCTACTGTTTCATCTTCTTCAATTAAATTTACACAATCCTCTAATTTTAAAGTTTTTGTTTTACTCATATCGATAGAATCTAAAATT
This sequence comes from Clostridium sp. 1001270J_160509_D11, assembly GCF_015667935.1. Classification (GTDB taxonomy): domain Bacteria; phylum Bacillota; class Clostridia; order Peptostreptococcales; family Peptostreptococcaceae; genus Intestinibacter. The sequence continues at coordinate 2,534 of NZ_JADPET010000060.1, forward strand.
CCATCTACCCATTTATCATTTCCTCCACCATTGTAAATAAATAAATCTGAGTTTTGGATTTTTCTTATATCATCTGGTGTTGGTTCGTATGAGTGTGTTTCTACACCAGGTTTAATAAGCATTTGTATATCCGCGTTATCTCCAGCAACTGCCCTAGCAAAATCATATTGTGGGAATGAAGTAACGACTATTTGTAGTTTTCCATCATGTTTCTCAACTACTTGTTTATTCTTTATCCCATTTGCAAAAATCATCATAACTCCAGATAACATTACGATAATTAATGCAATAATTCCTATTTTCTTCTTATTCATCTCTATCTCCTATTTTATTTAAGCATTTTTTACATGTTCCATAGAATACAGTTTTTGAACTATCTATTTCAAATCCATGATGAGCACATAAATGTTCTTTTACTGTATTTAAAAAGTTGCAATCTAAATGATATAGTTCTCCACATACTTTGCATTTAAAATGAAAATGATTGTAGCATTTTTCTTCTTTATCTATGTATTGATAACAAGCACATATGCCTTTTTCTATTGTATACTTACGGATTATGCCCTTTTGTTCTAATTCGTCGATATATCTGTATGCAGTAGTTTTTCCAACTGGAGAACCAAATTCTTTTGTATAATCTATTATCTCGTCTACTGTTACATGTCTATCTTTATTATCTACCAAATAATCTAATATTAATTCCCTTTGTTTAGTTTTATATTTTCCTCTATTATTATTGTTCAATTGTATACTCCTCACTTTCATAAAAAACATAATCAAAATATATTTATATATATTTGATTAAATCGATTCTCATTATCATTTATTCACCAAAAATAATATCAGTTTACTTAAATAGAAACTGATTCCCTATTTCATTTTCAGTTATTTATTATATACCTAGGATATAGATATGTCAAACTTTTCTATATAGTTTTATACATAAAAATAAAAGGATGTCCAAAGTAGGACACCCCTCTATATTATATTAAGATTTAATAAATCTTATTGTTCTTCGTCTTCAGTATTTTTATGAGTTATTGGTTTCATAGTTGGGAATAGTATTACGTCTCTTATTGATGCAGAGTTAGTAAGTAACATCATAACTCTATCTATACCTATTCCTAATCCACCTGTTGGAGGTAGACCAACTTCTAAAGCATTTATGAAATCTTCGTCCATATCACATGCTTCGTCGTCACCTAATTCTTTCTTTCTTAATTGGTCCATAAATCTTTCTTTTTGATCGATTGGGTCATTAAGTTCAGAGAATGCATTAGCTAATTCCCATTTATTTGCGAAAGCTTCGAATCTATCAGTTTTTCTTGGGTCTTCAGCATTTCTCTTAGCAAGTGGAGAAACTTCAACTGGATGATGAGTTATGAATGTTGGTTGGATTAATTTATCTTCACCGAATTCTTCGAAGAATGCATTTATAACTTCTCCTCTTCTCATTCCAGGAGTTATTTCTATTCCTTTTTCTCTAGCTACTGCTAAAGCTTCTTCATCAGTGTTTATAGTATCAAAGTCTACACCAGCGTATTCTTTAACACATTCTATCATAGTCATTCTTTTCCATGGTGGTTTGAAGTCTATTTCAGTTCCTTGGAAGTTAACAACTGTGCTTCCTGTAGCAACTTCTGCCATATGAGCTATAACATTTTCAGTTAATTCCATCATATCGTTGAAGTCAGCATATGCTTGGTACATTTCTATAGCAGTGTATTCTGGGTTGTGGTTAACGTCCATACCTTCGTTTCTGAACATTCTTCCCATTTCGTATACTTTATCGAATCCACCTACTATTAATCTTTTTAAGTATAATTCGTTAGCTATTCTTAAGTACATTGGTATATCTAATGTATTGTGATGAGTTATGAATGGTCTAGCATTTGCTCCACCAGCTATTGTATTTAATATTGGTGTTTCAACTTCTAAGAATCCTCTATCATCTAAGTAACTTCTTAATGCTTTTAAAGCTTTAGTTCTTGTTAAGAATGCTTGTTTTACTTCTGGATTAACTATTAAGTCAACATATCTTTGTCTGTATCTTAAATCTACGTCTTTTAATCCATGGTATTTTTCTGGTAATACTTGTAATGATTTAGATAATAATACTACGCTAGTTGCTTTTACTGATATTTCTTCTTTTTTAGTTTTGAATACAGTACCTTCAACACCTATGATATCACCTATATCATATGTTTTGAACACAGGGTATTCTTCTTCACCTATAGCATCTTTTCTAACGTAACATTGTATTCTACCTTCAGAATCTTGTATATCTATAAATCCAGCTTTACCTTGGATTCTTTTGCTCATTATACGACCTGCTATTTTAACAGTTTCGCCTTCTTTAGCTTCAAAGTTGTCTTTGATTTGCATAGAATAATCAGTTACATCATATTTTGTTTGCTCGAATGGGTTTCTTCCCATATCTATAAGATTTTGTAATTTTTCTCTTCTAACTTTTAACACTTCACTAAGTTCTTCATGTGTTTCTACATTTTGATGTTGGTTTTTACTCATTTGTTCCTCCCCTTCTATCTTCTTATATCTAATACTTTGAATTTATTTGCTCCATCTGGAACTTGTACTTCTACAACTTCACCAACTCTAGCACCTAATAGAGCTTTTCCTACTGGTGATTCATTAGATATTTTTCCTTCGAATGGATCAGCTTCTGCAGAACCTACTATTGAATATTCAATTTCTTCATCGAAATCAAAGTCATATAACTTAACTATAGAACCTACCATTACTATATCAAGGTCTATTTGACTTTCATCTATGATAACTGCTTTTCTTAATTTTTCATCAAGTTTTAATATTTGTTCTTCTAATTTAGCTTGTTCATTTTTAGCTTCATCGTACTCAGCATTTTCTGATAAATCCCCAAATGATATAGCTACTTTTAATCTTTCTGCAACTTCTTTTCTTTTTACTGTTTTTAAGTATTCTAACTCTTCTTCAAGTTTATTGTAACCATCTTGAGTAAGTAACTCTTGTTTTTCTACCATAACTTAACAACTCCTTTTACACTCTATATTTTATAAATTATAACTTTCTTTATATTATTCATTATAATTTTACGTTCTAACTAATTTATGCGCTTTATTATAAGTCACTATTCTGATTGTGTCAAGGACAACTCATTCAGCTTCATTACTACAGATTCACAATCAGTTAATTTATTGATTTCATCTCTAAATCTAGCTGAATTTTTTAATCCTTTTATATACCAACCAATATGTTTTCTCATTTCACGAACTGCTACATATTCTCCATGTTCAGCAACTGCAAGTTTCATATGCTCTATAGCTGTATTTATTTTTTCTTCTGCAGTTGGGTTAGGTAGTATTTCACCAGTTTGCATATAGTGGTTTATTCTTTTGAATATCCATGGGTTTCCTTGCGCACCCCTACCTATCATTATAGCATCGCAGTTTGTTTTTTCTAACATATTTATTGCATCATCTATTTCAAATACATCTCCATTACCTATTACAGGTATTGATATAGATTCTTTTATCTCTTTTATTATATCCCAGTCTGCTTTTCCAGAATAATATTGTTCTCTAGTTCTACCGTGTATTGCTACAGCACTAATTCCAGCTTGTTCAGCTATTTTAGCTATTTCAACAGCATTTACACTATTATCATCCCATCCTTTTCTTATCTTAAGTGTTACTGGCTTTGTAGAATTTTCTACTACAGCTCTCATAACTTCTTCTGCTAATTTAGGATTTTTCATTAAAGCTGATCCATCACCATTTTTTATTACTTTAGGAGCTGGACAACCCATATTTATATCTAAAATTTCATTTGGATGAGAGTTCAATATTTCAGCAGCTCTTCCCATATATTCAGGTTCAGAACCAAAAATTTGGATTGCAATTGGGTGTTCCTCATCTTCTATTTTAGTCATTTTTTTAGTATTTTCATCATTATAGCAAAGGGCTTTTGCATTTATCATTTCTGTATAAAGCATCCCACAACCTTTTTGTTTACATATTAATCTAAAAGGAAGGTCAGTTACACCTGCCATAGGAGATAAAAAAACTCTGTTGTCAAGACTTACATTTCCTATGTTCATTATTGTTCTCCTTTTTATTTAAAAAGTTTTTGTGGACTATATCAATTCATTATTGACCACTTCTAATATATTATTACAAAAAATTAAAATATACTATATGATTTTTGATAAATTTTATTTTTTTACATTTACTTAACCATTTATTTTTCAAAAATACGTATATTTTATGCCTAAAAAAGACTGTCTCTATTATTTTCGAGACAGTCTTTGCTTTTCTATTTATTAATCAAAAAATATGTTTTATTAATCGATTATTTATTCTTTATTTTTTTCGTAGATAAGTTTTAAACCTTCTAGTGTTAAGTCTTTGTCGATATAATCTATGCTATCAGTTTCTGAATCTATAAGTGTTGAAAGTCCACCTGTTGCAATAACTTTTACATCATCATTACCTAACTCTTCTTTAATCATGTTAATTAATCTTTCAACCATTCCTGCATAACCATATATTATACCAGCTTGCATTGCTGATACTGTATTTTTACAAATTGTCATACCTGGTTTTACTAATTCAACTCTAGGTAATTTAGATGCTTCATGGAATAATGCTTCACTTGATATCTTAATTCCTGGACAAATTGAACCGCCTAAGTATTCTCCTTTATCTGATATTGCACAGAATGTAGTTGCTGTTCCAAAATCAACTATTATTGATGGATATCCGTATTTTTCGATAGCTGCTACTGCATTTACTATTCTATCAGCCCCAACTTGTTTTGGATTATCATATTTTATGTTTAAGCCAGTTTTTATTCCTGGTCCTACTATTAATGGCTCAACTCCACAGTATTTTATACAGAAGTTTTCAAGAGAATGCATAACATCTGGAACCACTGATGATATAATTATATTCTTAACATCTCTCATATTGATTCTATGGTATTCAAATAAGTTATTTATTAATATACCATATTCATCTGAACTTTTTTGATGATCAGTGTTTATTCTCCAACTGTTAGTTAATGTATCTCCTTCATAGATGCCTAAAACCATATTGGTATTTCCAACGTCAAATACTAATAGCATTTATATAAACCCTCTTTCTATTTTTTGCTTTTTCTAATCATAGCCACTGCAACTGCTGATACTAATACACCTGCTACTATTGCTTCTGGTATTCCATTAGCTGTACATATTGCAAGAATATATTTACCTGCATTTCCTGCTTGACCTATTGCTTTCATATATCTATCCGCATATAATACGTAAATTAATCCCATAACTCCTATTGTATTTGTTAGAGATCCAACTACTCCTGCAATGAATCCTGATAAATAAACTCTTTTAGTTAATTTGTGTATTCCTGCATATACATAGTATGCCACTACACCAATTAATATTCTTGGTAATACTGATATAATTGGATTCATAAAACAGAATGATGTAATTGTAGGTTCTGTAAATGCTTTAAATAGACTTGTTAATCCGAATATTAAACCTACTGCTGCTCCAACAACTGGACCTTCTATTACTGCTCCTATTATAACTGGTACATGCATAATAGTTGCTTTAACTGGTCCTAGTGGTATATAACCAACAAAAGGAATCATAGATAATACAATTGATATTGCTGACAGTACTGAGATTACTGCCATTCTTCTAACGTTTAATCGTTTTTGAGTTGATGCTTGTGCTCCTGCGTTCATCATAATATAACCTCCGTTCCAGCTCCATTGGATGCCGGACTTTTAATATTATTTTGTTACATATTTTACCCTATAGTCAGACTTCTTTTTTAAGAATGCCCGCTGTAACAAAATAAATTTTAGCAGTCGACACTTGCGTTGTCAATATTCTCACATTTTTTTGTTAGTTTTTTCTTATAATCAAAAACATGCCTTTTTAGTATATTTTTGGATTATTTTAATCAATTTTATTAAATATCTATTTTACTAATAATTGTTGTTTTAATTCATTATATGATGGTATTTGTTTTACTCCTTTAGCATTTTTAACAGCATTTATTATACTTTTTTCCATAACTTCAACTGCTAAAGAACCTAATAATGTTAAATCTGCTCCTGTTTCTATTTCACCTGTTGCCATCGTAAATATTGTGTCTCCATCATGAGGAGTATGTATAGGGAATATAGCTCTCGCGTATCCATCATGGGCCATTTGTGATATTTTTTTACATTGTGCTTTATCTAATTTAGCATTAGTAGCAATAATTCCTATTGTAGTATTATCTATACTAAATCCGCCTTTTGTTACCCCTTGTTTCATAAGTTCGTAACTATTTAGACAGCTAGTTTTATCATTATTTAATGCTCCTGCTATTACCTTTCCATCTTCATACACATCTCCTAATGCATTTACTGCAACTAAAGCTGATACTACTATTCCATTGTCTAATTTTATAGAATGACTTCCTATACCACTTTTTGTTACAAATTCTGGTCCTCTTATTTTTCCGACACTTGCTCCACATCCAGCACCATAGTTTCCTTGTTCTAAAACTGTTTCACTAGCATTTAAACAAGCTTCGTATCCCATTTGTTTGTCTGGTCTTATTTTATGATTTCCTATTGCTAAGTCGAATAATACCGCACCAACAACTATTGGCACTTTACAAGGCCCTGCTTCAAATCCTATATTTTTTTCTTCTAAGTATTGGCTAACTCCACATGTACTTTCTAAACCAAATGCTGACCCACCAGATAAAACAACAGCGTGTACTTTTTGAATTGTATTTACTGGATCAAGTAAATCTGTTTCTCTTGTTCCAGGGGCAGCTCCTCTAACATCTACACCGCATGCTGCGCCTTCTTCGCATATAACTACTGTGCATCCTGTAAGAGCTTCTTCATTTTGTGCTTGTCCTACTTTTAATCCTTTAACATCTAGTATGTTATTATACATATCCTTTTACTCCTCTTATAGAAACCTCTCCTGATAGTATTTCTTTTATTTCACCATTATTTTCTTTTATAATTAAATTTCCATTTTCATTTATATCTATACATTCAACTAACTCTTTTTTGTTATTCTTTATAAGATATACATGATTCCCTATTATTGCCGAATATTTTTTACATATTTCTAAAGTGCTATCTTTGTTTCCATCTAGTATATAAGCTTTATATAATTTTTCAAACTCTATACAAAATTGTCTAACGATATCAACTCTAGATAACTTATATCCTTCTTTATAAAGAGAAGTAGCTTTCTCTTTTATTTCTTCTGGGAATTCAAGTGTTTTTACATTTATACCAATTCCCATAACAATATAATTTACTCTTTCCATTTCGGCTGATAATTCAGTTAATATACCGCAAATTTTCTTATGATTTAATATGATATCATTTGGCCATTTTATCGATACATCAACACCTAAATTATCTAATGCTTTAATAATACTTGCACCTGCTACTAAAGTTAAAAACGGCGTCTTATATGGCTCAATTTTAGGCTTTATAATTAAGCTCATCCAAATTCCATCTCCTGATTTTGACTTCCAACTTCTGCCCAATCTTCCTTTACCTTTAGTTTGTTGTTCACTTATTATTAAGGTTCCCCCATTAACTTTATTTCCAATTTCTTTAGCATAATCATTTGTAGAACCTACAGTATCCAAATGTATTATATTTTTGCCTATAAATTCAGTGCTAAGATTATGCGATATATTTTCTAGTAATAATATATCATGTGGTCTTTCTGCTAATCTGTATCCCTTTTTATTTACAGATTCTATATTATATCCTTCTTCTCTAAGTGCATTTATATGTTTCCATATTGCTGTTCTAGAAATTCCTAATGCCTTAGATAATTGTTCTCCAGATATAAAGCTATCTCCGCTATCTAAAATAGCTCTTATTATCTTTTCTCTCATAAATACACCCCTTTAAAACTATGTATTAATTTCTTATTATCAATTTATATCTTATTTTACATTATACTGTTAACTGTTTATATATAAAATACAATTTTTAGGAAAATTTATCAAAAAAATAAAGGCTGTTACACAATTAATGTAACAGCCTTTTTATCTAATATTCAAGATTATTTTTCATTATCTAAATCTTTTTTATTTAATTCTACAACAGTGTCTTCTATTTTGTTTTCTACTTGAGTAGTTTCTGTTTTTTTAGTTATATCAACTTTAACTTCTTCTGTAGTTGAATTGTCAGTATCAGATTTTTCAACTAAATCTCCTTTATCTAAAGGAAGTTCTTGATTAAATGCTTTTATAAATTGTTCTGCATCTAAAGTTTCATATGCTAATAAGCCTTTAGCTACATAATCAAGCTCCGCAGAATAGTCAGTTAATATTTTTCTACATTTTGCATATGCAACTTCAACTATATCTCTTACTTCTTTATCTATTTCATAAGCTATTTCTTCAGAGTAATTTTTCTTAGTTGAAATTGAATTTCCTAGGAATACTTCTTCATCACTATCGCCATATACCATTGGTCCAAGTTTTTCACTCATACCATATTTAGTAACCATAGCTCTTGCTATTGAAGTAACTCTCTCTAAGTCATTAGATGCACCTGTAGATATATCGTCCATTATTAATTCTTCAGCGACTCTACCACCTAATGCCATTATGATAGTTTCTTTCATTTCATTCTTAGTTCCATACATTTGATCTTCTTGTGGAAGAGGTTCTGTAAATCCTCCAGCTCTACCTCTTGGTATTATTGTTACTTGATGAACTGGGCTTACATGTTCTAATACATGCATACATATAGCATGACCAGCTTCGTGGTAAGCTGTGAGTTTTCTATCTTTTGCACTTATAACTCTTGATTTCTTAGCAACCCCTACCATAACTTTTGTTATAGCTTCTTCTATAGTTTCCATATGAATTTGTTTTTCTTTCTTTCTAGCTGTAAGTATTGCAGCTTCATTCATTATGTTTTCTATATCTGCAGGAGTAAATCCTGGAGTTCTCTTAGCTAATACATCTACTTTTACGTCTTTTGCAAGAGGTTTATTTTTTGAGTGAACTTTAAATATAGCTTCTCTACCTTTTACATCAGGCGCTCCTACTACTATCTCTCTGTCAAATCTACCTGGTCTAAGTAGCGCAGGGTCTAGTATATCTGGTCTATTTGTTGCTGCCATTATAATTATACCTTGGTTAACACCGAAACCATCCATTTCAACTAGAAGTTGGTTTAATGTTTGTTCTCTTTCATCGTGTCCACCGCCAAGGCCAGCTCCTCTTTTTCTACCAACAGCATCGATTTCATCTATGAATATTATCGCTGGAGCATTTTTCTTAGCTTGTTCAAATAAATCTCTTACTCTTGAAGCACCAACCCCAACAAACATCTCAACAAAATCAGAACCACTTATAGTGAAGAATGGAACTCCTGCTTCACCAGCAACTGCTCTTGATAAATAAGTTTTACCTGTACCAGGAGGTCCTACCATAAGTATCCCTTTAGGTATTCTTGCTCCTAATTCAATATATCTCTTTGGATTTTTAAGGAAGTCAACAACTTCGCTTAAATCTTCTTTTTCTTCTTGAAGACCTGCTACATCTTTAAATGTAACTCTAGTCTTTTCATCATCTTTATGAACTCTAGCTTTTGATTTTCCAAAGTTCATAACTTTTCCGCCTCCACCTTGAGACTGATTCATAAATAAGAACCACATTATTACCATAAAGAATATTAATAATAATGTTGGTAGCATTTGTATATACCAAGGTTCAGTTGGTTTTGGTTTACCACTAAATACTAATTTTCCTTCTTTAGATTGCTCTAATACCTCATTTGCAAACTCATCACTCATGACTTCTCTTGGCATATAAGATGTAAATTTTTCTTTTGAATCTTTTATTGTACCTTCTACTGAAGTTGAATCTACAAAACGTATTTCTGATATATTTTCTTCTGTTAAATATTTATATACTTGAGAAAAGTTTAATTCTTTTACTGTTTCTGTCGGTGTACCTGCAAATTCTACTATTGTCACGATTATAATTAAAAGTAACAAATAAAAACCTGCGCCTTTTAAGAATTTGTTCAACAGAAGCCCTCCCTTCATATGTTGTTTTATTTTAAAGCGTTTTAAAGCATACTTTCAGTACTTCTCTTGTGCTTTCGTCAACTTTAAACTTCTCACTTACTCTGTAAGTTCCTACACTTAGTACATCTTCTTCATCTACTAATATAGGTATTCTACATCTTTCTTCTTTTGGAATTTTCATATCGATAAATAAAGTTTTTAGTTTTTTATTTCCTACAGAAATATTTATCTTATCCCCTGCTTTTCTAGTTCTTACATTTAAGTCCCCCTTTATTTTGTCTGCATCAAACCATTTATTATCTTTGTTTTCTCCTTTAGTGATGTTGTATTTTTCAATACTCATTGTTTCTGTTTCTACAAGTGTTCCCAATTCTTTTATTTTTACAAATCCATTCTTAGGGACTTTGTAACAGAATTCAATTTCTTCACTAATTATTTCTTTTATAGTAATTATTATACTATTTTTCTTTCTATATACAAACAAACCTCTTGGAAGATTTAATTTTTTCCCTACTTTTTTTTCTGGTTCCAGTTCAATAATCTCCAAGATATGTTTTTGGTCTATAAAATTAGTATCTCCTAAAACATATTTAATCGCATATCTAAGAACTCTATATTTTATTGAATTATGTAAGTCTACAAATAAATCTACTGGTATTTCTATGCTTTCATCTGATATAGAACATATTTCTTCAAATTTCATAAGTGCATTTGATTCAATATAGTCACTATCTTCTTTTATGCTACTAGTCATTCTTACTATAGACTTTATTACATTTGAATTAAAGTTTTCTTGCATATATGGGATTAGTTTTAATCTAATTTTATTTCTTGTATAGATTGGATCTAGATTAGTTTGGTCTATTCTTGGATTTAGATTATATTGTTCACAGTAATCTTCAATTTCGCTTCTTTCTATGTCTAATATTGGTCTTATTATAACGTTATCTCTTATATACTCAATTCCTCTTAATCCTTGAAGACCAGTCCCTCTCATAATTCTCATAAGTATTGTTTCCGCTTGGTCATTTTCATTATGAGCTATTGCTATTTTATTAGCATGAGTTCTAGTCATGATTTCATAAAACATCTCATATCTTAATTTTCTGGCACCATCTTCAATAGATAATTTATTTTCTTTGCAGTATTTTGGAACATCAATTGATTTAACAAAATACTTTATACCCATCTCCTCACACAATTGTGTTACATATAATGCGTCTTTTTGTGCCTCAAGACCTCTAATTTGATGGTTTAAATGAGCAGCATAAATTTCTATATCTAATGTTTCTTTTAATCGATTTAATATATGTAGAAGACAAACTGAGTCCGGGCCGCCAGAAATCCCTAATACAATTTTATCTCCTTTTTCAATAAGATTATGTCTATTTATTGTATCGAGTACCTTTTCAAATATCATATTCTATCCCTTTTAAATAATTCTTAATTTATTTTCATGTTTAATTTAATAAATATATTAAAAACTATTTTTAAATCCTTTCAAGCAAAATTTAAACTTACAATTGTTTATATATTTTCTATAAAAAAATATTAAGTCCTTGTATGTTTTTGCAGATTAAATAAAATTAACTATAATACATATAATAACAAATAAATTAAACAAAAGGTAGTATTTTAAACTACCTTTATAAAATATTCTTTTATATGATTTATGAAAATAAATCTATCTTTAATATTATATCTATTTTTCTATTTATTAGACTTATTATTTTTTCTTAATCTCTATGTTAATTATATTTCTTCCCGTAAACATGTCCATTATTTTTATATCGTAATCAATAAGTATAGATATATTTTCTCCTTCAAATATATCTAATTCCTTTGTATGGTTTTCTATAATAAAAGCACCTTGTGGAGTAAGATAATTTGATACATCAACATGACCTGCTTTAAATCTTAGTGTTGAATTTAATGCACCAAATCTCTTTATAGTTACCATATTTTCTTCTATTTTTATAGATGTTGTTATCTCTTCTCCATCTTCAACTTGTTTATAAATTATATATTTATGGTCTTTCTTTTGATATAAAGTTCCATCTGAATTAGTTTTTATAATATTTTTTTCACCTAATTCATTAAACTGTGTTGTCTGTATATTTATATTAATATCCATAATTACCTCCTAAGCTATACACTTTCAAATCTGTCAAAGTAATATAAACCTTATACATTTATTAAATATGTATTTTATTATTGAAATTATATCAAAAAAATTATATCAGTTATAATCTGTATTATCAATTAAAATATGCCCCTCCTACAAAGACATATATTAAATATATATCTATGTAAAACGGGCATCTTTATTCATAATTATCTTGCAAATACATGATTTCCTATTCTCAAGTGTGGATTTAGTGTATTTATCCAGTTGCATGTTGATATATCTGGATTCCAAAAATAAATTGCATCATTTGTTGGATCATTGCCATATAGAGCATCTTTGGCTGCTTTATATGATTCTTCTGTTGGCTGAGCATTTATATACCCATCCCTAACAACAGAAAATGCATTCTTTTGATATATTACACCTTCTATAGAATCAGGAAATCTTGAATCTTTTACTCTGTTTAAAACTACCGCTGCTACAGCAACTTGTCCTTCATAGCTTTCTCCTCTTGCTTCAGCTGCTACTAATTTTGATAATAAATTTAATTGTTCATCACTTAAACTCATAACTGCTTGTGTTTCTTCATCAGCAACATCCTCATTCTCTATAGATTTAGTATCCGATGTTGCAGTATCCTGGACACACAAATTAATGTAACCCTCTTTATTGTTTTTTAAGTTCCATAAATTTGATTCTTTAGATTTTTTATTGTGTGTTTCTTGAAGTAAATTAGTAATACTCATTAAATTTATATCATTACTCTCATATGCAGATATCGTGCTTGTAACTAAAAAAATTGCTATACACAATGATAGTATTATTTTATAATACCTTCCCATAAATAACTCTCCTTTATAAAAATAAAATTTAATATCTATATAAATAAATTAATTATTTATATCTGACAATCGTCTTGTTTTAAATCCAATATTTTTTGAAAAACTTCTACTATTTTAAATTTTATTTGTAAATCATTTACCTTTTTATTATCTTTTTCAACTATCAATTCATACTCATCTTTTGTTAAAACTGATTTTAATTTTTCATCAGTTTCTTTATCTATTACGTTGTTTTGTTCATCTACAAAACAAAGTGGAGGAAACATAACACACCACCAATTTCTACCTTGGCCCTTGCCTATTACTATTTTTAATGCTTTATATTCACCGGCAGGAAGTACTACGCTTGAATATTGTTTTGTTGGAAACTTGCTATATCCTAAGTTTATACTTACATCATAATCATACCCATTTTCTTTTATTGTTTCTTTGCATATATCCATTAACTTGTCTTCTTCATTAAGTATTATTTTTTCACTCTCTTGTATTGACTTTGAGTCTTTTAGCTTTGGTTGTAAATAACTTATAACTTCATCTCTTACTTTTAATTTAAGGTTTTGGTCTTCATCAGAGTCACTATTTGCTAATACGTGAAATCTTATTAAATTATCTTTATAATCATCTGAAAATCTATCTATTTTAGATATTTGTGCATATGCGTAAGTTGCCATTATTCCTAAGATTCCAACAAGTAATATAGTACATAATGTTATTCTAAATTTTATATTTTTATTTATGTTTAATTTATTTTTTATATTATTTTTCATAATCTCATCCCCACTTTTTATATATAAATCATCATATTTTAAAAAACTTATATTTCACTCCGATATAATGAGATTATTTCCAAGTTATTTTATTTTATACATAAAAAAATCAACAAAAAAATTCCCTTTATTCATAGCTCTATCCAAAACCTTATAATATATAATTTCCTTAAAATTAAAAAATGGTCCAGCTAAATATTATAAAAATAAAGATATGAAAGGATGTATAGGTTTTATCAGTGCTATAAGTCATGAGT
>NZ_JADPET010000061.1 GCF_015667935.1 Clostridium sp. 1001270J_160509_D11
CCTGATACTGAAATTGTAGCATCTACATATTTTTTATTTATTTGTTTAGATACTTGTCCTATTTCTTTATCTAATTTATCCTCATCATAAGATACTTTTATGCCTAAATCATGTCCCCCAAATTTTGTACGCATATAAGTCATTACATTTGATAAGTATGATTTTTCTCTTGTTAAATTATAGGCTTCATCTACTACTTGTTTTGTATTATACGATAAATCCACATCTTTTGCATTTATAGTATATTCTTCATTATTATAAGATAACTTAAGATTTTTTATAGGATATTTAGCATTTACAATATCTAGTGCTTCTTGTTTTGTCAGGTTAGATACCTCAATATCCTCTATATAAATATTTTTAGCTATTCTTCCATTATATAAATGTTTTGATGTCAAATGATTTATACCAAATACAAAGGCAATAATTATCACAGAAATAATTGCAATAATCATATTTCTTTTCTTTTTTGAAATACCCTTTCTCTTTACAGTAGTGTCTTCACTCATTCTTTCACCCCATTCCTATGTACTCTTTAGATTATATTTTAATTAGGAAATTAAAACAATAAAATCTTACAAATGTAACTATATTGTTACTAAAATATTAGCTTAAATGCCAAAATTTTATAAAAAAACAAAATAAAACCTATTTTTATAACAATAGGTTTTTATTTTTTCCATATTTCTTAATTCTTCTTTTCTTTTTTTATTCCTTTAAATTTCCCTGAACTTCCTATAAATATAAAACCAAATTTATTGTAAATTTCATTTAATTGCATTAATGTAACTTCACCTTTTTGTAAATTTAAAAAAGTTATATCTTCTAATTTTCTTTCGTATCTCACAGTCATTTTAATCACTCCTAAAATTAAAATTTTATTACATCATATTAATTTATATTAAAAAATATTCCTATCTCTTTATCCAAACATATGTTCTGTAAGTTAATTATATACCAAACATAAGTTCTATTTCAATATTTTTTTGGTTTTTAATGTAAAATTAGTCATTATAAAATTTATCCTCTTTATAGACTTTTTATAATTTAAAGACTACAATTTATATATACCTGCCAGAAAAGTTTGTCTAATCTGAAAGGAGTTAGGAGGAGTTAATATGAAAAGAGTTGCAGTTATAAGCGCAATACTAGAAGATCCAGATACCTGCCAACAACAATTTAATCAAATCGTATCTAAATATAAAAATATAATTAGAGGTAGAATGGGTATACCTTGTGAAGTTGAAAACATATCTGTTATAAGTATTGTAGTTGTAGGGGAATTAGATTCAATTAATAGTCTAACTGGTAAACTTGGTAAAATACCTTCTGTTCTTGTTAAAACAAGCATTTCAAAAAAAGAAGTTGAATAATTCAAACTAAAAAAATCTTCATTTGAAGATTTTTTTATAACACATATTTTATAACACATAGGAAATTATATTCCTTTTAAATTATAGATAATTATAATTTTCGTCCATGTGTTTCAAAGAAATCTATCTTATAAAATGTCTTTAGAATAAAGATTTCTTTATAATTTATAAAAGAGATATCTATGCCTCTTTTATTTATTTCTGATGTTTTTATTTTCATTAATTATCATAATTTTACATGTATTTCAAATATTTAACATTTTTATTGTGCTTTTCACTTAAAATATAGTATGATATAAAAAAGGGATATAGTATAGGGGGGCAACAAGATGAGAAATTCTAATGCAAATAATACAATACTCTTTAGTGAGAAGAAAAAAGAGTTTGAAAACAGTAAAGATAATCATAATTTCCACGATCATAAAGCACTAAAAGATAAAAATGCTGAAATTATTTTATTATCATCTTATAAGCGATTAAAATTCAAAAAAAACCATTTTAAAAAAGAAGGCCATGTAGATACTAATAAAAATAAACTAAAAAATAAAATCTTTTTAGTAGTTATTATAGCTTTATTTTTATTAATATTTATCACTACATTTCTAAAACAAAATTCACAAAGTGAAGTTCCTTCTAATACATTTGTAGCACAAAGTTCTGAAATAAATAAGTCCGATAGTTCAGCTTACAAAGCAACTGTAAAAAAAGTCGTAGGTAAATACACTAATACAAGCTATAATGTATATGTTTCTGAACTACATCAAAATGGAAACTTAGTATATGCTCAAGGATATTTTAGCGTGCCTAATGAAGGTAATGTAAATTATGACTTAATTTGGCAAGATAATTCGCCTACATCTTTAATAATTAACGGAAATGAATACATAAAATAAATACTCTTTATTAAAAATATTCTCAATAAAGAAAAATTTCAAAATATATGTATAGCAATTGTAATCAATCATAAAAGAAATATTAGTTTTTATAAGCAAAAAAGAGAAATGAAGAATTTTCATTTCTCTTTTTTATTGTTACTAAATTAAGTTAATAGTTATTTATCTCTTTACATTGTCTTTTACTGCTTTTCCTACATTTTTTCCTGTTTGTATAGTTTCTTTAGCAACTGAACCTACTCCACCTATTACATCTTTTCCTATAGTCCCTACTCCATTTATCAATTCTTTGCCTATAGAACCTACTCCATTTATTAGTTCTTTACCTACATCTGATACAGGTTTTGTAATTTTATTCATAATATACACTCAACTCCTGTGATTAAAAAATCTAAAGTATTTTTTATATATTATGATTTGAGGTTTGATTTAGTTACTAAATATGTGACAAATTATAACATTTTAATGGCTTCGTCTAAATCAATTATATTTTTTTCATATAGTCCATACCCCATAAAAGCAGCTTTGGCCACTTTTATATCTATAAATTTAGACATTTCTTCATATTCTTTAGAAGATTTTATTTCTATTAATGTATTTTTTAATACTTGATTTTCATCGCTTTGATTTCCAAAGATATATACTATTTCTATTTTATCTGAAAAACCAATTTTTAATTCTTTATATGGATATAAAAGACCCAACATAGTTTTTGCTTTGTATATTTCTATTAAATCTTGTTTTAATAGGTTTAAATTATCGTCGTTTTCAAAGAAATTAGCCATATTATATATATCATTTATAATTTCTTTAGATGATTTTAAATTTTTATCTCCATAATACATTTTAAATAAAGCTAAATCTAAGTTATCGGTATTTTCATTTTCTACCGGCCATTTAATCCCTATCATATCGAATAAATAATTATTTAGACAACCTCTATACTCTATATCCCCTATAAAATAATCACTTTCTTTTCCGATTAATCCATAATTATTTTCTTTAGCTACAATATGTTTATATTCTCTCTCGCCTCCATCAGGCATTTCTATCTTCATCCATAAATCCATTTGTTGTTTTATTTTTGGTATATATTCTATTAATTTATTTGCCTTAGATAAATTATTAATTCCTGATATACATTCTACTACTACACTTTGACTATTTTCTGCTTTTATGTAATTTTTATCAAAATAACCGTTATATATATTTTCTCCTACTTCTTTTACTTTTAAAAGACTGCCTCCTCTATAATAGATATTTATACAATCTTTTCTAATTTCCATTGCTAAAGTAGTATCTGATTTTACATATTTTAAGATATTTCTTAAAATACCACTTTGTAAATCATAAATAAAATTATTTGATATTATCCTTTGCATAAAATCACCCCTTCGTATATTGCATTAGAAAAAGTATCACAATAGTTTATTAAGTATAAGTTAACCATTGTATAAAATAATTATTACAAAGACAAAATACATGCATGGCATATACTATACATATATTTTATCACAATTTATTAATTTTATATCACTACAGTTAAAAATCTTTACTTTAATCTCTACTAAAAATAGTCGTATATATAAAAAAAGTGCACCTTAAAGTGCACTTTTTTATATATATTAATGGTTAGATTATCCTAATATTTGTATTGTTATATTTCTAGATCCCCAACTGTAACATTGAGATAAAGTTGGCATGTATATATCTATTATATTTCCTTTTATTCCGCCACCGCAGTCTTCTGCTACGAATACTTTGTTTAATTCTTTTATATATACTTTTGATCTATATGGTATTACACTTGGATCAACTGCTATAACACCGTATCTTACTGGTGTTCCTAATGCTGTCATAGTACCACCTGTATAAGCTACTGCTCTAACATTTAATGTTCTCTTAACAGTGTATCCATTTACAGTACTTGAACTTCCTGATGAAGTTGAGCCTGATGTTGTTCCAGTTGATACATATGATTTACTAACCCATCCGTATCCACCGTTGTAGCTTATTTTATACCATCCATTGCTTTCTGCATATATAGAAACTTTTTTACCTTGATATACTGATCCTATTTTGCTATATGATGTTGAAGCCCCACTTCTAACGTTTAATGAACTAGTTGTTACTGTTCCTGTTTTTATAACAGTTTGTGTAGTTCCTGTTGAAGTTGATCCTGATGTAGTTCCTCCTGTTGAAGAAGAAGTAGTTGATACATATTTTCCACTAACCCATCCATGGTCTCCATTATAGCTTATTTTATGCCATCCATCTTGAGTATCTTTTATTTGAACTGTTTTACCTTTACTTACTGTTCCTAAAACTTTATGTGATGTAGAAGCTCCACTTCTAACATATAGTGAACTAGCTGTTATTGTTCCTGTTTTAGTTGTTTGCGTAGTTCCTGTTGAAGTTGATGACCCAGCTGAAGTAGATGAGATGTATTTTCCACTAACCCATCCATCATTTCCATTGTAGCTTATTTTATGCCATCCATTTTGTGTATCTTTTATTTCAACTGTATTACCTTTACTTACTGTTCCTAAAATATTATGTGATGTTGAAGCACCGCTTCTAACATATAGTGAATTAGCTGTTACAGTTCCGCAACTTGCTGCACTTACTGGAGTTGTTACTCCTAATGTAGTCATTACTGCTCCTATAATCGCTGTAGTTTTAACAAATTTCTTTAACATAAATTATTTTCCCCCTAAATTGTTTTTTATTAAGAAAATCTTTATTATAAATACTTTTTATTATAAATAATTTTTGATTTTGATTTCCTTAAAACTTGTTCCTTAAAACTTGTTTAAGTAATTTCTATTTTCTTAAATTACTTCAGCTTTTGTCCTGCTGATATATATATCATATTACATTTTCGTAACTTTTAAAACCCTTTTTTTGAAAAAAGTTACATCGTTGTTACTTTTTTGAATTAAGGCTTTTCTAATTATTTTCCTCTAAAACCCAGTAATTTCAACGTAATGACTATTTTTAGATTTTGTAATTTTTTTGTAATCTTTTTTGTAAATTTTTTTTTATTTTTTTCATTGTTTTTACTTTTTAGGGGGAAATTACTGCAAAAACCCGGAAGTTTTTTACTTAAATTCCTTCTATTAAAACTGTCATCATTCCACCACAGACCATACCCTCTTCTTCTGCAGCTTCACCAGTCATATCTATAGTTTCTATTTTTAAATTTTTACTGCCAGCCATATAAGCTGCATCTGTTATAATTTTCGCTTCAGCACATCCTCCACCTATTGTTCCAATTATTTTTCCGCTATCATATACAATCATCTTGCTTCCTGATTTTCTAGGTGTAGATCCTTTTGTAGATATAACAGTTACAAGACTTATTTTGTCATTTTTATTTTGGGCTAAAATTTCTAATACATCTTTATTTAACTCACAAGAGTTATTTACTTTAATTTTTTCATTTTTTGCAGCTAATTTACCTATTCTTTTTACACTTATTAATTCTGCAAGTATTGATATTGCTATTTCTTCTGGGGTTACAGCTCCTATATTAAGCCCAATTGGTGAATATATATTTTCTATTTTTTCTTTTAGATATCCCTCTTCTATTAGCTCTTCTTTCATGATTTTGACCCTTCTCTTTGAGCCAATCATTCCTATATAATTTAATTCATCTAGAGATAGTATTTTTTCTAAACAGAATTTGTCGTGCTTATGACCTCGTGTTACTATTACGACATAATCCTCTTTATGTATGTCCAATATTTTAAATGCATTTTCAAATGTATTGCATATCACATTGATATCATCACCAAATTTTTCTTTATTTGCAAAATACGGTCTATCGTCTACTACAGTTACATTAAACCCTACTTTTGATGCAAAATGACATAAATGGTATCCAACATGACCTGCACCAAATACAATAAGCCTATGCTCTCTTTTAAATACTTCTGCTAATACACTCTCATTTTCATTAATTTTTATATTGGCAATTAAATTCTTTTTAATAGCTTTATCTACATATTCTAAATTTTCTTTATCTAATTCATCTAATTTATATAGTTTTTTTTCTATCTCTTTTGTTTCTAAATTATATTTTGTTATAAGTGCTACTTCTTCACCTTTATCTAAATCTTCTAGTAGTGTTTGATATATTTGTCCGCTCATTTTATCACCTTTTTACAGTACTTTTATATTTTTTGTAAAGCACATATTTAATAATGCTTCTAAAGTTCCTCCTGCTATACATCTTGCTTTATCCGATATTTTATAACAATTTTGTAGTTCTTCTTTTCTTGGATCGATATCTGCAATTTTAAGACCTTTTTTAACATATGTATTGTCGTATATTATCCCTCTTAAAATTCCACTTAAAGATGCATATACATTTTCGCCACCAACTGTCGCTATAATTTGATTTTTTTCTACATAATCCGAAATTTTACTTATATTATTTATATTTCCTTCTCCTGGCGAATGTATTACTCGTTCTTTTGAATATCCTTTTATATCACCTGGAACTCCTGTATTTTTTGCTGCAAATCCGTCATATATAATTCTTCCTAAATTGTGTCCTCTCTTTGTTTCAATAACTGCATGCACATCTTTTCCCGCCTCAAATCCAGGACCTAAAGCAATAGTAATAGGAGCCATATCTATATTTGTCCCTATATTTTTTTTAGCTATTATGGCGTCTATCAATGCTACTGGCTTTATCTGACTTAACATTTCACATTTTTCATCTATTATTAAAGGGATATCTCCGTCTTCTAAAATCTGATATATTTCCTCTATATTTGATGCTAATCTACATTTTACTCCTTCAACTACCATCTCATTTTCAAATACGGCATTACAAAACGACACAGTTCTTCTTATTGCTGTCGGATGTTTACACTCAAGTACTACCACTTTTATATTGCATCTATGTAATTTATGAATAACTCCTGTCGCTAAATCTCCGCCACCACGGACTACTACTATATTATCCATAATCATTTCCTTTCTTATATTACTATTTATATTTTTATGAATTTATATTTTATAACTTGTAAAAATAACATCTATTTTAAATTCAAGACATAATTGTGCTATTTTTTTACATTTATCTAGATATTCCAATTTATCAACTTTATTTATAATTACTTTATACTTACAATTTACATTCTTTTTAAGTCCATTTTTATTTTTTATTATTTCTACTAAATCAAATATATTTATATTTTCTTTTATATTTTTGTGAAGTAATTTTGACACTAATTCAGGCCTGTGACAGATTTCTTCAATTTTTTTATCTAAACTGTCAAATCCAATAAGTCCAATTACTAAATCTGTTTCTTGTATTATTACAGGTTCATTGTCTTTCGGCGCTTTTAGAGGTAGTCGTTTTGAGCCATCACCTTCTATTAATAAAAAATCCGAAATATCTATACATCTTTTTAATGTATCTTCATCTAAGCTCTTTACTTTATAGTCGCTTTCTTTTTTACCTATTTTAATTAAATTGTTTTTTTGCAAAATTTTTTTAAGGTTTTCTATATTAAAATCTTCATCAATTAATAAAAAATCTTTATCTAATTTCATATGTGTAGTTGTTGTTATGATTGTTTTTTTATTTAAATTTGATAATTCATTTCCAAGCTCAAATATTGTGCTTGTTTTTCCACCTGCTCCAACTACAGTTATAACTTTATCTTTATTTAAATCTATATCTAGTGCATTTATTAAACTTTTTTCTTTTACTATATTGTTGTTTTTATAAGAATAAACTTGCATAAAAATCACCTTTTTATTTATTTTCTAATTGACTTTTATAGTCTATATCAATAAGTTCTCTTTTTTCTAAAACATCAAATATAAATAAATCATCTATATTTTTTAAAATTATTTTTTTTCCGCCCTTATCTCCATCTAACTTTAATAATTTATCTTTATATTTATCTGTAAAAATAGTTGGATTTAATAAAATACCGTCATTACTTACACAACCTAAATTCTTTTTACTTCTTATAAATTCATTTATAAATTTATTTATTGTTTCTTTTTTAATATATGGTTGATCACATACAATAAACATGTACGCATTATTAAATGAATTTGAAATTCCCAGTTTTATAGACTGAGAAATTCCAAATTCACTATTGTTGTTTTTTATTACTTTTATATCTTTATTTTTTAAATTATTTATTATTTCATCGTATTTTGTGACAAAAATTATTTCATCTATATTGTAATTGACTTTTTTTAAATCTATAAGTTTATCTAATGTATGTAAATACATTGGTTTTTTATTTATTTTATGTAGCAACTTATTTCCATTAAATCTTTTACTATTTCCAGATGCTAAAACGATTATGCTAAGCTTCAAGGTTATTTTTTAATATTCCCATCGCAATTTTCTCACTAGTCATAGGAAGCTCATTAATCCAAACTCCACTAGCGTTATATATTGCATGACATAATGCTGGAGATGGAGTATTTATAACTAATTCACCTATTGATTTTGCACCAAATGGACCACTTGGCTCATAACTTGATTCATATTCTACTCTTATTTTACCCATATCAAGTCTTGTAGGTATTTTATACTGCATAAATGAATCGTTTAATATTCTTCCTCGTTTGTCATATTGAACATCTTCGTATAGAGCCATACCTATACCTTGTACTAAACCACCTTCTGTTTGTACTGTTGCAAGAGCTGGATTTATTACTGTTCCACAGTCTACACATGCCGCATAATCTATTATTTCAACATGTCCTGTTTCTTTATCTAATTCTATCTCAACAGCACCTGCCATATATGGTGGTGGTGATACTGGAGTTTTCTCCTTAGCTGTTGCTGTTAATGTGTGGTTGCTATAACACATTACATTGTTTGCTATATCTTTTAAAGTTATGCTTTTTTCTTCTTTTACAGAGTATACTTTTTCTCCATCAAAATCTGCATCTTCTATATCTATTTCTAACATCTCAGCTCCTGCAGCTATTATTTTCTCTCTAAGCATTTGACAAGTCTTTATAGTTGCATTTCCTGTTAAATATGTTGTACTTGATGCATAAGAACCAGAATCATATGGAGATATGTCAGTATCGACACCATAAACTACTATATTGTCGACATGAGTATCTAGACAATCGGCTGCCATTTGAGCAAGTATTGTGTCACATCCTGTACCCATATCAGTTGCACCTATCATCATTGAATAGAATCCATCGTCGTTTACTTTTATAGTTACACTAGCAACATCGACATGACTTATTGCTGAACCTTGCATAGCTACAGCAAGACCAACAGATCTTACTTTTCCGTTTCCTAAATCTTTACATGGGTATTTTTCATCCCAATTTATCATTTCTTTTACTTTATCTAAACATTTTTCAAGTGTACATGAGTTGGCAGTTTCTCCATGATAAGCTGGCATATAGTCGCCTTCGTGTATAAGGTTCTTTTTCTTAAACTCAATAGGGTCCATATTCATTTTCAATGCTAATTTATTCATAGTCGTCTCTAATGCATAGACACCTTGTGTCGCACCGTATCCTCTATATGCTCCTGCTGGAATAGTATTTGAGTAAACACCGTCAAATGAGAATTTAAATGCATTTACATGACTTGTATATAGAGGTAATGATTTTTGACCAGTTAAACCTATAGTTGTAGGTGTATGGTCTCCAAAAGCACCTGCATTTGATAAAGTATAAAGTGAGGCTGCTTTTAAGTTTCCATTTTCATCGGCACCTAGTTTTACAGTTATTTGCATTTGATGTCTTGGGCTCGATGCTATTTGACTTTCTTTACGGCTATATACTATTTTAGCTGGTTTACCAGTTTTCCACGTAACTAATGCTGGGAATATCTCATTTACTACACTTTGTTTTGCCCCAAATCCCCCACCTATTCTAGGTTTTATTACTCTTATATTTGACTTTGATGTTTCAAGTGCAGTTGCTAATATTCTTCTAACATGAAACGGTACTTGTGTCGCTGCAACACAAACAAGCCTACCATATGGATCTTTATATGTATATGCTCTAAAAGTCTCCATCATCGTCTGTTGGTTTGCCTTTGTTAAATATGTCTCTTCTATTACATATTTACATTTTTCAAACTCAGCTTCTACATCGCCTTCTTCCATAACATCATGGCATATTAAGTTTCTTTTTACATCTGGTGAAATCGGAACTTTTACTTCCCAATCTTCTTCTGGATGTACTACAACTTCATTATCTAACGCTTTTCTAAAATCAAGTACTGGCTCTAAAACTTCATACTCTACTTTTATCATTTTTAAAGCTCTATCTACACATTTTTCATTTTCACCAGCTACTATTGCAACAGCATCCCCTACGTATCTAACTCTCTCATCTAATATTTTTCTATCATATGGACTAAGTTCTGGATAAGTTTGACCTGCAGTTGTAAACCTTGAATTTGGAGCATCTTCCCATGTTAATATACATTCAATCCCTGGAACTTTAAGCGCCACATCTTTTTTTACATTTTTAACTAATGCATGAGCATGAGGTGAACGAAGTACCTTTACTATAAGTGCATCTTTTGGTGCTATATCATCAGTATATACAGGTTTTCCTGTAACAAGTGACATTGCATCTTTTTTCATAACACGATTATTTACAAACTTCATGGTTTACTGTCTCCTTATTTCTATCTAAATATTTTTTTATAGCTCTTAATTGACCTTGATATCCTGTGCATCTACATAGATTTCCTGCTAAATACTCTTTTATTTCTCTTTCTGTTGGATTTTCTAACTCATCTTCCATAGCAAGAACATTCATTATAAATCCTGGAGAGCAATATCCACATTGTTCAGCTCCTTCTTTAGCTAAAAATGTCCCAAAATCTATAGCTCTATCTTGAACTCCTTCAAGAGTTACTACATGTTTATTATTTATTTGAGCTGCAAGTGTTGAACATGAAAGAACTGGCTTTTTATCTACCCAAACTGTACATAGACCACAGTTTGCAGTTTCACATCCTCTTTTAACAGAATAACAGCCCTTACTTCTAACATATTCAAGTAATAATATATCCGGTTCTATTTCATCTTTTATCATTTTTCCATTTAACCAAAACTTAATTTCCATATCTACATACCTCCAATTTCATTTATACATCTTCTAACTAACACTTTGCATAAATGACTTCTAAACTCTTTACTAGCTCTCATATTACTTCCAAACTCTAATTTAGACTCTACATAATCTGCAAATTTTTCTATTTCTTCTTTTGTAGGCTCATCACTTAGAATATTTTCTTCATCTAATATTAAAGCTGCCTTTTGTGGTCTAGCGCCAACCGCCACTTCAAATTTATCTTCTATTTTTGATACTGCACAAGTAAGTACAGGGAAGTCTGTAGATATATTCCTATGAGACATATAACTTATTTTTCTATTGTCTTTTTTTATTATAATTTTTTCTAATATATCACTATCATAAGGCATATTCACAAATTCTTTCATTGGAATTATTCCACCTTTATAAAGTTTTACATAGCTGTCTAAAGCTAATAAACATGTAAGAGGATCTGAGAATCCAAATCTTGAAAATATACTGCCACCTACAGTTGCACAATTTCTAAATTGGACTCCAACTATACTTTTTACACAATCTTTTATTGCATTATTAAAATAATTATTTAATCCCTCATGGACTTCTAAATCTCTAAGCCTTACCATTGCTCCTATTTCAAAACACTCATCATTTTCTTCTATTTTATCTAAATTTAAATTAGATAAATCTATAGCTGTTTGAATAGTTTTTTTACCCATCTTCATCCATAAAAGTCCGCCTAATACATTCGCCTTTTTACTTTTATTTAATTTATAAGCTTCTTCTAAGCTATCTACAACAACATATTTTTTAATTGTAAACATTAAATCCTCCTACTTTCTAAATGTATTTACATAAAAAAAGACAAACCCATAAGTCTGTCTATTTTGATAAAAAGAGATACGTTAAATTTCAAACGTTCTCTTTCCCCTTATATTTAAATACTACATTTTAACTTCATATCTAAATTTAACTTATTTTACCATAGCATTATACTTACTTCTATCTTATTTTATATATTTAGTAATTTTTATTTTGTATTTATGCTCCAACTTTTTGTGCGTCTTTTTGTTCATTATTTTTAGGCAAAATTAAATTTAAAACAGTAGCCACAACAAAAGTCATTATTATCCCATTTTCTGCAAATATATTAGATACCCAAGCTGGACATTGTGATAAAACTTCTGGAACATTTCCAATCCCAACACCTATTCCTATAGCCAAAGCTACTATAAGACTATTTCTTGCATCTAAATTTTCTCGAGATAAAGATTGTATCCCACTTACAAGTATCATAGAGAACATTATAACCGCTGCTCCACCTAATACTGATTGAGGCATAACTGAAAATAATGCACTTAATTTAGGACAAAATCCGCATAAAATTAAAAATAGCGCACCTGTCATTATTACGAATCTATTTACGATTTTAGTAACAGTTACAAGACCTACATTTTGGCTAAAAGATGTATTTGGTAATATTCCAAATACAGCGGCAACTAAACTACCTACTCCGTCTGCCATAACACCACCAGATAATTCTCTATCAGTAGCTTCTCTATCAAGTCCACCATTTGTTATTCCTGATATATCTCCAACAGTTTCTACTGTAGTAGCTATAAACATAATACCCATAGCTATTATAGCTTCCATATTAAATTCAAATGGAACTACCATTGGATGTGGTAAAGAAAACCAAGCACTTTCTCTTACTTGAGTAAAATCTACCATATTCAAGCATATAGCTAATATGTATCCAACTATTATACCTATTAATATAGATGAATCATTTAAAAATCCTTTAAATTGTTTTAGTATTAATATTACTATTATAACTGTTGTTCCTACTAAAAGATGGTTTAATGAACCGAAGTCTTTGGCTCCTGCTCCTCCACCAAAATACTTAATTCCAACTGGTAATAAAGATAATCCTATAGATATTATAACTAGACTTGTAACGATTGGTGGGAATAGCTTTTTAAGTGGTTTTATAAAAAAACCTAAAACTAATTCTATTATACCTCCAACTAATGTAGCACCTATTATAGAACCATAACCATACTGTGCTCCAATTGCTTGAGCTGTACCGATAAATCCTGAACTTGTACCCATTACTATAGGAAGTTTTGCCCCGATTGGTCCTATAGGGTATAACTGAACTAATGTAATTACTCCTGCTACAAACATAGAGTTTTGAATAAGCATTGATCTTAAGCTAGAATCTATATTTAATAAACCACACACTATTATAAGTGGCGAAATATTTCCTAAAAACATTGCAAGAACATGCTGTATACCTAGAGGTACTGCTCTTTTAAGCTCTACTCTTCCATCTAATTCGTAAATTGACCCTTTTTTTTTCATAATACGCTCCTTATTAAATATTTACTAAATACTTCGAAATAACTTCTACTAAAATATACCACATACACAAACGTATTTCTATATTTTTTTTATATTTTTCGTATTTTTTTACACTAAATTGCATTTTTACGCTATATTTTACAAATCCAATTCGTGTTTTTATTTAATTTTGCTCTTATTTTAATTATTTTTCAATTAAATTTCCACTTAATAGTTTGGATATTAATTAAATTTAAGGTATAAAAATATTGATAAAATCTTCAAAAAGTATTATGATGAATTTTATATACAGTAATATCTAAATAAAATGAAGGGGGTAGTTTATGAGTAAAAAAAGAACACTGCAAAATAACTTAAGTTATGCTCTTAGATATATGTTTGATAATTATGGTATGAATATTTTCCTAGATTCTCAAAAATTTTTAATTACTCTAGATAATTTAATACCTACATTACAAGAAGAGTTATCTTTAGTTAAGTTTGCAATTGAAAAAAATGCAATCTCTACAATATTAAACGCTCACAATCAAAGAGATGTAGATAGAAACTTTGCTTATTTACGTGCAAAGACTATTCTTACAAAAAATGGAGTCGCAGAAAAAGGTGCAATATACATACTAGATTGTTTTTTATACGCGCTTGACTGGGTAGATGACTTCCCTGATTATGAAGATTTATCAGATGAAGACTTTAAAATTTCTGAAGTTATTAGCGAAGAAGAAAAAAATAAAGCATTTGACAAAAAGCTTAGTTCACAAGCTCACAACAAAAATAAACCAATTATATCATTAAACAAACAAATGCTTACTGAAACTAATGAAAATAAAACTTCACAAGTCGAACCTACTCATTTTGAAGAAAAAAATTTATCTTCTACTGAAAAAGAGCCTGTAGAAAGTACTCTAGACCAAGATGATACTCAAAAATTAGATATCCATAGAAATAATCCAGAATCAGAATCTAATTCAAAATATTACTTAAATCATAATTTTGAAGATAAAGACCAATATGATGACTACGATGATGAATATGAATCTGGTCCTAATTTCAAAAAAATATCATTAATAATTGCATCTATACTTGTTTTAGGTTGTATAGGATTCTTTATGTTCAAAAATTTAACTACAGAAGCCCAAGCAGTTGTATCCGGTGTTTCTATAACTACAGAATACCAGATAGAAGACGGTGTTTACGTATTACCTATAAATAAAGAAACTGATTTAAATGTTATAATACAAAGCAGTAATTCAAAAGAGTTAGATTTATCTAAATTAAGCTTTAAAATAGATGACGAATCTATTTGTACACTTAAAAATGATGATAAAAAATGTACTATCACAGGTTTAAAAGAAGGTAAAACTAAATTAGTAGTAATTTATAATAATGAAATTGTAGATTCTATAGATTTATCTTTCAAAGAATTTGTAGATGATAAAAATACAGTTAACTCTAATACTGAAGAACAAGATTCTAAAACTGAAAGTAATACGAAAAAAGAAAACAGTACTACAATAAATAAAAATAACAATAGTACTACAGGTGGCAACAGCAATAATAATAATAGTAGTAATAATGGAAATGGTAATAACAACAGTAATAATAATACTAACAACAACAATAATAGTAACAATAATAACAACAACAATAGTAATAAACCAAATCCAACACCTACTCCTGAGCCTACGCCAACACCTGACCCAAATCCAACTCCTACTCCGGATCCTACACCGACTCCAGATCCGACTCCGACTCCAAATCCGGATACACAGTCAAGTAGTGAGTTGTAAAACAAAAATTCTCTAGATAATATCTAGAGAATTTTTTAATTTCTTATTATGTTATAAAAATAATTGTTATGTGAAATAATAACTCTATAATAAAAAGTAAAGGAGTTTATTATGCCTAACGAAGATACAATTAACTTACTAAAAGAATGTGACGCAGGTTGTAAGATGGGTATTGATTCTATCGAGCAAATCCTAGATAAAGTAGAAAATAAAAAGCTATACGATATTATAGTAAAATACTTAAATGATCACCAAAAACTTCAAAATAAAATAACTGATAAATTAAATGAATTTGGATGTGCAGAGGAACAACCTAGCACTATGGCTAAAGCTATGAGCCATATGAAAATAAATTTTAAACTTATAAAAGGTGAACACGATAAAGAAATCGCTGATTTAATGACAGAGGGATGTAATATGGGTATAAAATCTATAAATAAATATATGAATCAATATCCAGCTGCATTAGAATCTATAAAAGGACTATGCTATGATTTAGCAGAACTTGAAGAAAATTTTGCAAAAGATATAAGACATTATTTATAAATTTTCATTTAAACACCCTAAAAAGTAGATTTATTTTAAACATATTTAAGGAAATCATATTTATCCACAATATTACAATAAAAAATGCCAAATATTATATGTTATATGGCATTTTTTATTGTCAAAAATTATAGCTCTGAAATTTCCATAAGCCTTATATATATTTTCTTTATTCTCAAGTTTATATATTCAATATATCCCCTTTTCATAATCCAGTCATTTACATCCATCTCATCAAATAAATCTTCATATTTCTCTCTTAAATACTCTATATTATCACTATGCATATTTAACATATATTCATATAAAAACTCATATGCATTTTTGTATGTAAATACATCAGTTTCTGAATTATTGACAGTAACTATCAATAACTGTCTTTTTTCATCTATATCAAACTCTGTTTTGTCCATCTCAAAACTCCCCATTTGACTTATTAATTTATCTACCTCTTATAACTACAAACTGTGCAGTTTTAGGTATAGCACTTGTTAATGTTCAAAAAAACTACAATATA
>NZ_JADPET010000062.1 GCF_015667935.1 Clostridium sp. 1001270J_160509_D11
TTCTCCTGCTGGAGTTGGGTTGATAGCTGTAGTTAATATTAATTTAGCTTTCTTTTTACCATTATCTTTTTTAAGTAGGTTATAGTCGACTTTAGCCTTATATTTACCATATAACTCTAAGTCGTCTTCTGTTAATCCTAATTTTTTAGCTATTTCTCTAATATCTTGAGGTTTAGCTTCTTGAGCTATTTCAATATCTGATTTGAATCCCATAACAAACATCCTCCCACATTATATATATTTTAATAACATCAATTAATTTGAATACTAATTTAATTATACAGTATTTTTTCTAAATTTAATGTTAATTAAATACTATTTAAATAATTTTAAACTAAATAAAAATAAAAATTATTTATTGTTTTTGTTTTCTTTTTCAATTTCTAGTAATCTATTTTTTATAGTTCTAATTTCATTTCTAGTCTCTTCACTAACATCATATGGAGACTGATTAGCTCTATCTGAATCTATTACAGTTTGATTATAATGAATAAACCCTAAAGCTTCACCATCTTCTAGATTACTTTTTATAAATTCAATATCGTCGTCATCTCTCATTTTATTTCCAACAACGAAAACTCTCTGTACGCCAATATCTTTGCCTAGTTTTTTAACTTTTCTATAAGTTTGTAAACTTCTTTCCCCTGGCTCAACAACTACTATAAAAGCATCTACGCCTTGTGCTGTTCCTCTACCTAAATGTTCGATACCAGCTTCCATGTCCATAACAACAACATCTTTACTTTGTAGTATTAAATGAGAACATAATCTTTTCAATAGTACATGTTCTGGACATACACATCCTGAACCACCTGTATCAACTGTTCCTAAAGTCAATAGTCCTACACCATTGTGCATTTTACAGTATTTTTCTGGTATATCATCTACTTTAGGATTTAATTTAAACATTTTATTAAATGTACCTTCACTTGTTGCAGTTCTATCAGAAACTAATTTTTTCATCTCTGAAATTGGCACTATTGAATCATATACTTCTTTTGGAAAACCTAGCGCTAAGGCTAAGTTTGCATCTGGATCGGCATCTACAGCAACAACTCTATAGCCTTCATCAGCAAACATTCTTGATAACATTGAGGCAAAAGTTGTTTTGCCTACTCCACCTTTTCCTGTTATTGCTACTTTCATTTTTTTATTACCACCTTTTGTCATATAGTTTATAAACTATTTATTTTTATGTCTATCTAACATGTATTTGTAGGTAGTCTATCTTTTTAATAGACTACCCTTATCTATTCTATAAATTTGATATTTATCTATTTAACAGTAAATCTTAGTATAAGCTAACTAATTCTCCAGCAACTCTCTTATTAAGAACTTTTTCTTGGTATAATTCTTCAAAGTGAGGTCTCTTAGCTTCTATACAAGCCATTATATCTTGAGCACAGCTTACTGGATCTTCATTAACATGGAAGCTAGCTCCAACTTTATCTCTTATGCTTCCACATAATATTTCGACAGCTCTAGATGAACCTGTAACTGGAGGCATAACACCTAAGAATGTTTCTATACCAGAACCAACTACATAAGTACCTATAGCTATAGCTTTTTCTGACATCCATTCTGGAGCACAACCTGCAACTGGTAAATCAGCTATATCCATATCTAATGCATTAGCAACTAATGAACATATATTTAATATACGAGAGTTGTCAACACAAGATCCTAAATGGATTACTGGTGGTATATCAACTAATTGGCAAACTGTTGCTAAACCTTTACCAGCGTATTTAGGTGCATTTTCTTTTAACATTAATCCATTTTTAGCTGCTGCTGATGCACCACATCCTGTAGTTACAACTAAGTAATCATTTTTAATTAATTCTTTCATTATAGTTAAGTGGTTGTAGTTAGATGGTGTTCTAGCATTGTTACATCCAACAACTCCTACTACCCCTCTTATTACACCAGATGCAAGAACATCTATTAATGGTTTTAATGTGTTCATATCATCTATTTGAGTATTAACAACATTATTTAATTGTCCAACTATAGCTTCTTCAGCATAACCAACCATAGCTTCTGATTTTAATTCTGGAACCATAACTTTTGATTTATCTCTGTTTTTGAAGTTTAATATAGCTTCTCTAACTATTGTTTTTGCATCTTCTAATGCAGTTTCTTCATGGAATTCCATGTAAGTAGAACCAGTTATTTTAGCTTTTGGTGAAGTAGTTATGAATTTAGTATGATAATGAGTTGCAACTTCTGCTAATGCAGGGAATATACATTGAACGTCAACTATCATAGCTTCTACAGCACCAGTGATTATTGCTAATTCTTGTTGATGGAAGTCACCAGCTATTTTTATACCATGTCTCATTGTTAATTCGTTACCAGTACAGCATATACCTGATAATGTTATACCATCTGCACCAACTTCTTTAGCTAAGTCTTGCATTTCTGGTAATTCAGATGCTAAAACTATCATTTCTGATAATGTTGGTTCATGTCCATGAAGGATTATGTTTACATTATTTCCATCTAATACATTTAAGTTAGCTTCTGTATGTACTGGTTTTGGAGTTCCGAATAATATATCAGATAACATTGTACCTATCATAGATCCAGCCCAGCCATCTGCCATAGAACATCTCATTGCCATATGTATTAATGCATCTATATCAGCACAACATCCGATATGAGTTGAATGCATTACTGTTGCAATTTCTCTATCTATTGCTCTTGGTTCTATACCATATTCTTTCCATATATCTTGTCTTACTTTTGGAGCTCTTGCTAATAATTTAGATACGCCATGTGGTTTACCAAATTCCATTAAACAAACATGAGATACTTCATGTGCTAATTCATATATATCTTTGTCTTCTGGGTCTATTCCCATGAATTCAGCAAATTCTTTTAATTTTTCTGGTTCTTTTATTTGATATGCGCCTCCTGGAGTTGTTAATCCTAATGTATGAGTTATATCTCTAGCATGGTCTGAATGGGCTGCTGTACCACCAGCACACATTCTAGCATAGTTTCTACCTACTATTGTATGTTCGTCAGCACCGCAAAGTCCTCTTGGAGTTTTTGGACTGATTCTACATGGTCCCATACCACAGTTTCTACAGCAAACACCTTGTAAACCGAATCCACATTGTACTTTATATCCTAATTTTCTTTTGTACATTGTTTCAACGCCGTCTTTTTCAGCTTTTTCTAATAAGGCTTTACTGTTAAGGTCTATAGTCATATTTTGCATTTGTTCTAAAACATCAACTTTTTTCTTTTCCATATTCATATTCCCCTTTAAAAAAATTTAATTTCCCCTAAAATGCTGTTATAAGAATTTGTCTCTATATTTATATAAATATATCCTCAATCATTAAATATATTTTTAGACAGCAAAATATATTCCTTTTAAGAATACATTCCTAACTAAATTATATACTAATTTTTCCAATTTTGGTTAAAAATTTTAATAATTTTTTAACGAATAAAACGTCTTTTTGACACTCGATAAATTTTGTTTTTATAAGCCTTCTCATTATTTAAATTTCTATAAATTTTGATATTTTTGTATAGATTTTTAAAGAATTTAAATTTATTATTTTTGTTATGATATAAGCTCTTTGATTTATCAATTGTAAATGTTTTTCATTTAGTTTTTAATTTTTGTAATACAAATTAATTCTATACTACTTTATTCCAATTGTACACTTGCCTATCTCTTTTTGCAATCGTTATCCCAGGCTTTTTATTTGATTTTTTTTTAACAATTATTAGTTTTAAAATCTAAATAAATTTTATTTTTATAATATTTTTTAGATTTTCTATGTATTTGTATTATTTTTAGTATAGTTAATATATTTAAGTTAATTTTTATATTTACAATATTACATACATTATATACTTAGTTCATATATTGCATTTTTTATTATATATTTTTTAACAATCTACAAATAGTTCTATAATCTACAAATACTTCTATTCAGTAATGGAATTTGTAAAAATCAATAATTCAAGATAGTATATAAATATAACTTATATACAAATAAATATAATTTGGAGGAGTAAATGGATATAAAAATTTTAAGATATTTTTTACAGATATGTAGGGATGGTAGTTTTTCTAAAGCAGCTAAAAACTTATATATATCTCAACAAGGCTTAAGTAAATCTATAAGCAACCTTGAAAAGGAAATCGGTGTACCTGTGTTTAATAGAACCTCTAAGGGTAATGAATTAACTGCATATGGTGAATATCTAAAAAATAAGGCATCCACTATTGTTTATCAATTCGATATTTTAACAGAGGGTATTAACGAAATAAAACAGAAAAACAAAAAATTTTTAAATATAGGTGTTCCATTCGGGGTGATAAATTCTCTTTCATTTGACTTAATAAATGAATTTAATAAAATTTATCCAGATATTATTCTTAATATAAAAGAATATACGGATTCAAAGTGTGAAGAAGCTATATTAAACGGGGATGTTGATTTAGGTTTTGTAATTGCACATTTTGACAAAAATAAATTTGATTATAAACTAATCAAGCACGAAAAACTTTATGCTATAGTCAATAAAAATCATAAATTAGCAAATCATGACTTTATAGATTTTTTAGATTTAAAAAAATAGTAAATTTTTTATATTTTTAAAAGATATGATAGAAGATAAGTTTTATTTTTACCTCTCATATTATATTTTATTAATCATACCTTTTCAATAAAAATACGCCTTTTATATATTCCAATTTGTTATTATTCATTTATACTTATTAAAACTTTTTCTCTTCTTTTTCTCTTTTATTTTATAGATTACTATTCTATCATTTTTCTTATTCTAACAAGCATTAATAATCTTTACAAACAGAAAAAAGTTGTATATTCTACAACTTTTTTCTGTTTGATAGTAATTATAAAAATTTTGTCTATCCGTATATAAAATTTCAAATATTATTTACTTATATATATTTAGCTAGTTCTCTTTTACAAGCTACAGTAACTTCATCTTCTGGATTTAATTCATAAGCTCTTTCAATGTAGTAATTTGCATCATCAAAGTTACCTACGTTTAAGTACGCCATACCTAAGTTACAAAGTATTTCTGGGTCTTCTTTTAATTTAGCAGCTGCTTCTAAAAGCTCTATTGCTCTATTCATGTTTAATGTAGATGCTTCACATAATGCTAATTCAACTAGAGTATCAACTTGTTGTGGTTTCATTCTAAGTATTTTTTCATAATATTCTTTAGCGTTTTCTATTTCGCCCATGTTTTTATAAGCTAAACCAATCATAAATAATAGGTTCCACCAATCTCCGTATTTTTCTTCTAATGGAAGCAGTTTTTCTAGTCCTTCTTCAAATTTTCCTTGGAATACTAGAGTATATCCTTCTTCATATTCTACTTTAGAGTACATTTTTCCTAAGTTATCTTGTACTTCTGCTACAAAATCTTCATCAAGTCCTAGTTTTAATGCTTCTTCCCATATTACTTTTGCTTTTATATATTGATTTTGGTTATAATAATGGTATCCTAAATGATAATATGCAAGTGCAAAGTTAGGATCTAAGTTAGTTACTTTTTCAAGCTTTTCACCAGCTTCTAATAACATATCGTTCATCGCTTTAGCATCGTAATCTTTTTGGTATTCAGTCGCTAATTCTTGACAAACTATTGCATAGTTATATAATCCTTGAATGTCATCTGGGTATAAAGTTATAAGTGCTTTTACATATATAAGAGCATCTGTCACTTCACCTATTTCAAAGTATTTTCTAGACATATATCCCATATATGATTTAGCATCAAATTTAACATTCTTTTCTAATGCTTTTAAGAATTTTTTATATTCATCATTATATCTAAACTGTGGGTCAATACCTATTATGTATATCATAGCATCAGCTATAGACATAGAGTTTATTCCGTCTTGTGCTGTATTTTCTTTTATACCTTTTACTAATACTTCATTTTTTATAGGCACATTTAAACCTTCTTTAGGTAATGTATAACCTTCTAAATTAAATTCTGCATCTTCTTTAACTGTTATAAAAGCTAATTCCTCTGTTTTAGATAATAAATATTTATCTATTCTAAACTTCATATTGTTCCTCCTTACGAACTATTTTACAAGTTCTTTTAATTCAACTTTATAAGTTCTAGATTTTTCAAATACTTTTATGTCGTCATATACAAATAATATTATGTTCTCTTCTTCTTGCAATTTTGCATGAATATCTTGTTTTAATTTTAATATGTCGTATTTAAATGGTTCAAAATGAACATATTTTAGTATATATTTTGTAGGCGTATCTACATGTTTAGGTAGATATTTCTCTAAATTTTCTCTTTCGTGTAAAAATTCATGTACTCTCGGTTTAATATTATCTACTTCTACTTTTGTAAATATATTAGGAACACTTGAAATTTTACCTAAAGAAACATAATCGTATTTTAATATTTCCATAAATAAATCATAGTTTTCTGTGATTTTTTCTTTATAGAAGTCTAGTAATATACTATAC
Organism: Clostridium sp. 1001270J_160509_D11; assembly: GCF_015667935.1. Classification (GTDB taxonomy): domain Bacteria; phylum Bacillota; class Clostridia; order Peptostreptococcales; family Peptostreptococcaceae; genus Intestinibacter. The sequence continues at coordinate 6,498 of NZ_JADPET010000062.1, forward strand.
AACTGATTCTTACCTTGCGCAAGATGGAAATATCCCATTTCATCAAAATAAGTTGCAAATTCTTCAAAGAATTTGAATGCACTTTCACTATAATAATTTTCAATTATATATTTTACTGATAATGAGAAGTTATTAGAGTTATAATATCTTTCTAATATATCTTCTATATCTTTTAATTTTAATATTTCATCATAGCTTATAAATTTATTGCTAAGTATTTCATATGGAGCATAATCTTTGTATTCATATTCAAATTCTTCCGCTCTAGCTCTCATACCTGTTCCTTTTATCATTTTTAGGAAACCTAATTGTAATTGTTCTATTTGTAATCCAAATACATCATTAAATGATTTTTCAAAGCTGTCATATCCTTCATATGGTAATCCTGCAATTAAGTCTAGATGTTGATGTATATTTTGATAAGATTCTATAGTTTTTACAACGTAAGATAACTTTTCGAAATCATCTCTTCTTCCAACTGCATCTAATGCTTCTTGGTTTGTAGTTTGAACACCTATTTCAAATTGGAATAATCCTTCTTTACAGTCTTTTAAGAATTCTAGCATGTCGTCATCTAATAAATGAGCTGTTACTTCAAAATGATAAGTAGTGTAACCATTATCATTTTCCATAAGGAATTCCATTATCTCTTTTGCAAACTTTTTATTTGCGTTAAATGTTCTATCTATAAATTTAATTTGTGAAACTCTAGCATCAATTAAATTTTTAAGGTCTCTTTTTACTCTATCTATACCGAAATATCTAAGTCCTTTTATAGCTGATGATAAACAGTATTGACAGTTAAAAGGACATCCCCTTGATGTTTCATAGTATACGATTCTATTTTCATATTCTGTTATGTCTAAGTTTTCATATGGACTTGGGATTAAATCTAAATCTGCTAATAACATACGTTCTTTGTTTTGAATAATCTTTCCATCTTGTCTATATGTAATTCCGTCGACATGTTTTATATCCATTTCCCCGTGGAAGTGCTTCATAAGGTCTCTCATAACCATTTCGCCTTCGCCACGAATTATATAATCTACAAATTCATATTTTTCCATAGCCTCTTCGCTGTCATAAGAAACTTCTGGCCCACCTAATCCTATTATTACATTTGGATTTACTTTTTTAATATTTTCACATAATTTTACGATATCATATATATTCCATATATATGTTGAGAAGAATATGGCATCGTATTTAGCTAAGTAAATATCTTTTAAAATATAATCTAATTGATTATTTATTGTATATTCTCTTATATCAACATCTACTAAGTCTTTTATACTCTCTTTGATGTATCTTATTGCTAAATTTGTATGAATGAACTTTGAATTCAAAGTTGTAAGCAATACTTTCAAATTTTCCACCTCTTTTTTTATTTATAAACTGTTTTTCTCTGTATTTAAATCGAATAATGTTGTAATATAATAAGTATATAATTACTATTTAGAAAGGAAGTTTGCTATGGAATTAATCGATCAAGTTACTATTAATGACTTATCAAAAAGAGACTTATTATTAATAATAAAATCATTAGAGTTTACTAGTAAAAAAACAAAAAATCCTGACTTCATAGAACTTAGAAATAGCATAGTAAAAGAACTATGTTTTTTAACAGAAACTAGTGAAGAGCAATTTCTTGGTTATCTAGAAGAAAACTGCTAAACTCTTTTAAAATTAAATGTATATTGCCCAGATTTTGATTTAACAGAAATTCTCAATATGTTATTACTAAAATCTTTAGATATAACTTGTATTTTGTTTAAAATTGGATCAACTATAGTATCGCCTTGATTCAAATTAATCAAACTTCTTGGATCTGAACCAGTATTATACGGAGACTTATTTATTGAGTATTTTCTCAATTTTGTAATATACGCACCCATTGAAGATATAAAATCTATATTCTCTATATTTAAATTAGCTTCTGCTGATAGTATAGATAATATAGATTTTTTCATACTTAAAATTCCATCATTTAAACATTCTCTATCTTCTATATAGATGTCATAAATAACATTTAATAAGTTTGTTATTAATTCATTTTCTGCATAATCACATATTTTTAAATCTATATAATTATCTATAATCTGTATAGCTTTTATTCTCGCCATTTGGAACTTTATCATACTGGCTTTGTCTAATTCTATTTGTAAACCAATCATCTTTTCTTTAATAGATTGAAGTATTTCTTCATATTCTAAATTTGGATTGTCTATTAAATTGTGAATTAGACTATTATATAATACAGATGCTAAAATATAATCAAATAAATACTTATCTCTTTTTAAGTACTTCACATATTTTTGAATAAGGGATAATACCTCATCTTCGCTTTTTTGTATATTTGTATTTGATAAAATTAGAGACAACAATACATTTAATACATCCATATATTGTGGCTTATTTTCATAAAAATTAAAATAAATTAGCTCGTCTTTAAGCCTCTTGTTATCAACATATACATTTCTCTGCAACTTATTATCTATAAGACATTTTGTACCAATTATCATCAGATGTTTTAAACTAGTGTCCTCTATGTCAAATGATGATATATAACAATTTTTAATTAAATCATCTTTCATATAATAACCGCCCTATGGAGCTTCCCTCCTTTTAATAATTAAATAAGGAGCCCCGTACTATTTTAGTATTCCTTCAAATAGTACAACAGCCCCTTTTAAATTTTACTTTATTACAATTAATTACATTCTTTCTGGTGCATGCATTCCTAATAATGCTAAAGCATTTTCTATAGTTTGTCTTGTTGCAGCAACTAATGCAAGTCTAGCTTTTCTAAGTTCAGCATCTTCTACTAATATTGGGTTGTCATGGTAGAATTTGTTGAATGCTTGAGCTAAATCTAAAACAAATCTAGTGATTATATGTGGCTCATTTTTTCTCATTGCAGCAAGTATTGATTTATTGAATGATCCGATTACTTTTAATACTTCTGCTCCGTCACCATCAGATAATAAATTGTAGTTTATATCTGTAGTTACTTCTTCCTCTGCTTTTCTTAATACTGCACAACATCTAGCGTGAGTGTATTGAACATATGGTCCTGTTTCACCTTCAAAGCTAAGAGTTCTTGACCAAGAGAATGTATAATCTTTTATTCTGCTGTTAGATAATTCTTGGAATACTACAGCTCCAACACCAACTTGTTTAGCTATTTGCTCTACATTTTTAGCGTTTGGATTTTTAGAAAGTACTATTTCTTTTGTTTTTTCTACAGCTTGTTTTAAAACATCTTCTAAGAATACAACTCTACCTTTTCTTGTAGACATTGTTCCTTCTTCTAATGCAACCATACCAAATGGAACGTGGATTAAGTCTTTTGACCATTCATATCCCATAAGCTCTAATACTTTAAATAATTGTTGGAAATGTAGAGATTGTTGAGAACCAACTACATATATACATTTGTCGAAATCATAAGTATTTTTTCTGTATATAGCAGCAGCTAAGTCTCTAGTCATATATAAAGTAGAACCATCATTTTTAGTTATTAATGCTGGTGGCATATTGTACTCTTCTAAGTCAACAACATTTGTTCCTTGAGATTGTACTAATAATTTTTTGTCTTTTAATGTTTCTATAACTGAATCCATTTTATCTGAATAGAATGATTCACCTGCATATGAATCGAACTCTATGTCTAGTAAATCATAAACTCTAGCGAATTCTTTTAAACTTTCATCTCTGAACCATTGCCATAAAGCTTTTGCTTCTTCGTCTCCGTTTTCTAATTTAGTGAACCAAGCTCTAGCTTCATCTTCCATTTCTGGTTTTTGTTCAGCTTCTTCATGGAATTTTACATATAATTTTAATAGTTCTGGTATTGGATTTGCTTCTACAGCTTCTTTACTTCCCCAAAGTTTGAACGCAACTATTAGTTTACCAAATTGAGTTCCATAATCTCCTAAGTGGTTTACTCTAACTACGTTGTACCCTTGTGAATCATATATTTTATATAATGCATTACCTATAACAGTAGTTCTTATATGTCCTATATGGAATGGTTTTGCTATGTTAGGAGATGAGAAGTCTATTACTACAGCTTTCTCTTGTCCTAAATCAGAATGTCCATATTTTTCTTTTTTAGTTAAAACGTCGTTTATTACTGTTTTAGCTAATTGTGATTTATTTACGAAAAAGTTTACATACCCTCCAAGTGGCATAACTTTTGATATTGCACCGTTAGCTTCAATATTTTCTGCTAAATCAGCAGCTATCATATTTGGAGCCTTTCTAAATACTTTTGCTAATTTAAAGCATGGAAACGCAAAGTCCCCCATCTCCTTATTTGGTGGCACTTCTATTAATGCTACTATTTCTTCTAATGTTAAGTCTTCTATCTTTTCTTTAAGACAGTTTGCGATTGCTAGTTTAAAATCTTGCATTCTATTCTCCTCTCTTATTGTAATACGTTCATATTTATTACTCTATGTTAAATCAAATTCTAATTTTTTTCAAGTTTTTCAACTTATATATACTCAAGATATAAATTATATATCATCTTCATCTAATAACGCTATATTTTCTTTATTTAAAATGGCAGCTGTTACTCCCATTCCTTTTATTTTATTTCCACAAAAAGTACCGTCATATATCTTTTTATATCCGCAAGAAGGGCTTCCTGCTTTTAATATTGCCTTTTTAGCATTGCACTCTTTTGCTATTTTTAAAGTTTCCTCTGCACCTTTTATAAAGTTTGATGTTACATCAATGCCTTTATTTGATAAAACTTTTACAGAACCGTCTAATACATCATGTCCATCTTTTTTTCCAGTTGTTATAATCTCAGACGGATCCCTTGGTGTTGATAATCCACCAAGTTGTTCTGGACATACTAAGATATATTCTTTATTTTCTAAGTACTTAATCACATTTTCTGATTTATTATTTCCACCGCTATATTTGCAGTTTTCTCCTAATAAGCAAGCTGATACTATTATCATAATTTTCACCTTTATTAACTATAAAGTTAATCTTTTAGATTTTTATATTATCTTAAAGTTACTATTGTAACTCCTGCTCCACCTTCTCCATATTCTCCTGGACGTTTTGATTTAACGTGTTTGTTTCTTTTTAATACGTCTTGTAGACCTTTTTTAAGAACTCCAGTACCTATACCGTGGATTATTGTCACTGTTTCAAGTCCAGCAACACAGGCATCATCAAGATATTTTTCAACTTCCATTATCGCTTCTTCTAAGTTCATTCCTCTTAAATCAACTTCGCCTTTTACTTTTCCTGATTTTTCGCTAATTATCTTACGAGTTGTTTTAGTAACTGTTGATTTTTTGTCTTTTTGTACTTTTTGTAATGATTTAAATGGTAGAGTCATTTTCATTATACCAATTTGTACGACAGCTTCTTTTTTCTTTTTGTCTACAGAAACTACGCTTCCGTCTTGGTTTAATGTTACTACTTTTACATCATCACCTGGTTTTAAATCTTTTATTTCTTTAGAAGATACTTTTGGCACTATCATACTTTTTACTGAAGGCTGTAAGTTCCCCATTGAGTCAGATAATTCTTTTCTAAGTGCATCAATTTTTTGTTGTTTTTGTTTTGATGCCATTTCTGTTTCTAATTTTCTAAGCTCTTTTAAGATATTTTCTGATTGTTCTTTAGCTTGTCTAGTTATGCTAAATGCTTCAGATTTAGCTTTGCTAATTATCTTTTCTCTTTGAGACATAACTCTTTCAAGCCTATCTTCGTATTCTGCCTTAATTTCTTCTATTTCTCTTTTTAATTTTTCTGCTTCTAATTTATCTTCTTCTGCTTTTAATCTATTTTTCTCTACGTTTTGTAGTACATCTTCTAATTCTATATTATCAGTGTTTATAAATTCTTTAGCTCTATTTATTATGTATTCACTTAAACCTAATTTTTTTGAAATTTCAAAGGCATTAGATTTCCCTGGAACACCGATTAATAGTCTATAAGTTGGGCTTAATGTGTCTACATCAAACTCAACAGCTGCATTTTCTACACCTTTTTTAGTAAGGGCATAGTTTTTAAGTTCGCTGTAGTGAGTTGTTGCTATACATTTAGCTCCAGCCATATTTACATCTTCTAGTATAGCTATTGCAAGAGCTGCCCCTTCAACTGGGTCTGTCCCGGCACCAAGTTCATCAAATATTACTAAAGAATCACTTGTTACTTCTTTTAAGATAGAAACAGTATTTGTCATATGTGATGAGAATGTAGATAAACTTTGTTCGATACTTTGCTCATCACCTATATCAGCAAATATATTGTCATATACACACATACTAGTTCCAAAATCAGCCGGTATATGAAGACCACTTTGTGTCATAAGTGCAAATAAACCTACTGTTTTTATTGTTACGGTTTTACCACCTGTATTTGGTCCTGTTATAACTAATGTGTCAAAGTCTTTACCAAGATAAACAGTATTTGGAACGACGTCTCTCTTATCTATCATTGGATGTCTACCATTTTTAATGTAGAAATATTTTTCTTCGTTTAGAACTGGTTCTATCGCTCTCATCTCTACAGATAATTTACCTTTTGCAAATGCAAAATCTAATTTACCTAAAATCTCTTGATTTGAGATTAATTCTGAAGAAATTTCACCTATCATTGCTGATAATTCAGCTAGTATTCTTTCTATTTCTTCTTGTTCATCAAGTTTTAATTTTCTAAGTTCGTTGTTCATCTCAACTATACTCATAGGTTCTATAAATAATGTAGCCCCTGATGATGATTGGTCATGTACTATACCTGAAACTACTGATCTATATTCAGCTTTTACTGGTATAACAAATCTATCACCTCTCATAGATATTATGTTATCTTGTAGGTATTTTTGATATGTAGTCGAACTTATTATAGAATTTAATTTCGATCTGATAGATTGATTCTTTTGAACAATCCTTCTTCTTATTGTTCTAAGTGTTGTCGATGCATTATCAGAAATCTCAGACTCTCCTACTATAGAAGTGTATATTCTATCTTCTATGTCTCTATATGTATATAGAGAGTTTGTAAGAGCTTGGATTATTGGATAATTGAAATCTTCTTCTTCTGAACCTTCTAAATTTCTTTTTAGGCTACGTGCTACTCTTAGGCAGTCTGCTATCTTAAGAAGTGACCCTGGGTCTAATGTAGCCCCTACATGAGCTCTTTTTGCCTTGTCTTCTATATCATGTATTCCATCCATACTTACTAAACCTCTTTTAATAAGTATAGCTTGTGCTTCACTTGTTTCAAGTAATGTGTTTTTTACTTCATCAAAGTCATTACTCGGTTTTAAATTCTCTATGTGTTTAAGCCCTAAAGAAGATGACGCCTTTGTTTTTAACTTATCTATTATTTTATTAAACTCTAAAACTCTAAGCGATTTTTCGTTCATTCTTCCTCCTAATTATTGTGGCGTTTGCCACAATATTTTTATTATTAGTATTATTGATAAAAACCCCAAATTTATACTTATATGAGACTTTTATTTAACTTAGATTAAGTATAAATAAGAAAATCTTTAATTCTTTATAAAGCCACCTTCTATTATACCTAATCCAAGTTTATTATGGATAAAATTTTTATATTTATTTTAATCTATTTTATTTTTCTTTATGCAATTTCATTTGCCATCATATAAAGTTGATGATAAACTCCCTTTTTATCCAATAATTCTTTATGACTTCCTTGTTCTACTATTCCATTTTCATTTAAAACAAGTATTCTATCGGCATTTTGTATAGTTGTTAATCTATGTGCTATTGTAAGTGTTGTTCTTCCTTTTGCAAGTCTCTCAAGTGATTTAGAAACTAAGTATTCACTTTCATTATCTAGGGCTGATGTAGCTTCATCTAAAATTAATATTTTAGGATTTTTTAAGAATACTCTAGCTATACTTATTCTTTGTTTTTGACCGCCAGATAATTTTACTCCTCTTTCTCCAACATAAGTATAATATCCATATTTTAATTCTGAGATAAATTCGTGTGCGCCTGCAAGTTTTGCTGCTTCAATTATTTGTTCCCTAGTTGCATTAGGGTCTCCATAAGCTATATTTTCATAAACAGTTCCAGCAAATAGATATACATCTTGCTGAACTATACCTATATTTTTTCTTAAACTTTTTAATGTAACTTTCTTTATATCATTATTGTCTAAATAAATGCTTCCTTGTGTAGTATCATAAAAACGTGGGATTAAGTTACATATGGTAGTTTTTCCTCCGCCTGATGGACCTACTAATGCCACTTTCTCACCTTCTTTAATAGATAAATTTATATTTGATAATACTTCTTTATCTTTATCATTATATCCAAATGATACATTCTTAAATTCTATACTTCCTTTTACATTATTCAGTTCTTTTGCATCTTCATCGTCAAATATATCTATGTCTGAATCCATTATTTCTATAAAACGCTCAATTCCAGTCATACCCTTTTGGAACTGTTCTGTAAATTCTACAATTCTCTTAACTGTTGCTAGTAAAGTTGTTACATATAATGTGAATACAAATAAGTCCGCTGGTTGGATAAGACCTTTCATCATAAATATTCCACCGGCAATTAATAAAACTAAATACATTATTCCGTCGAATATACAAGTTATAATTTTAAATCCAGCCATATATTTATATGTTTCTTTTTTAGTTCCCAAGAATTTTCTGTTATCTTGTGTGAATTTTTCTGCTTCTATATCTTCATTTGCGAATGCTTTTACAACTCTAACACCTAATAAACTATCTTCTAATCTTGAGTTTAATTCTCCAATTTGAACTCTTTGTTTTTTAAATGCTCTCTTCATTTTTCTATTTTGATCCATACTGAATATAACCATTAAAGGTATGAAGATAAATATTATCGTTGTTAAAGCTAAATTTATTCTAGATAAAAGTATAAATGAAATAACTATCTTTACACCTGCTATGAAAAATTCCTCTGGACAGTGATGTGCAAACTCAGTAACATCAAATAAGTCATTAGTTATTCTAGACATTATTTGACCTACTTTTGTATTATTGAAATATGAATCTGATAATTTTTGAATATGGTCAAATGCATCTTTTCTCATATCTGTCTCAATTCTAGCTCCCATTATATGCCCGATTCTAGTCATATAGTAATTTGCTATTGCATCTATTATTCTAAGTACTAAATAAACTCCTGCTAAACTGGCTATTAATTGTACCGTAATTGATGACAAGTCCTCAGTCCCTTTATTTGCAAGAAACCTTAATATCATAGGTAATATCAAATCACAGCCTGTAGTTAAAAATGCACAAAATAAGTCCAACAATAGCACATTTTTATAAGGCTTAAAATAAGGAATAAATCGTCCTATCAAATCCTTAGTTTTGTATTTTTTATTTTCCATTAAACAACCTCCCAATATATTTAAAATATTTTTACATACTAAAACACATCTGCCTAACTAACAGATGTTTATATATTATGATACATTTAATTATACATTTACCTCATATAAATTAACATATTATTTTCATGATTTTCCTAATATTTTCATTTCATTTTTCTGAATTTTTTAAATTAATTTTCAAATATAAATTAACT
>NZ_JADPET010000063.1 GCF_015667935.1 Clostridium sp. 1001270J_160509_D11
GTGTTACTGAAGTAGAAAAAAGAGCTGTTGAAGATGCAACAAGAAAAGCAGGGGCTAGAGAAGTTTATATTATAGAAAAGGAAGATATAAAATTGGAAAGTACTTTTGAATCTTTAGAAATAGATTCACTAGATGTTTTTGAATTAGTTACTGAGATAGAAGAAGAATTCGATATTGAAATAGAAGATGCTGAAAATCTAAAATCAGTTCAAGATTTAGTTGCATACATAGAAGGAAAAGTTGCAGTTAAGTAGTATTATTGCAAAGTGAAAATTTAATAAATCCAAATAAATCTAACTAGCTATTTAGTTAGATTTATTAAAATATATTAAGAGAGGATTTAACGAGGTTATGAATTGTAATGTGATAACAGAATTATTGAATATAAAATATCCAATAATACAAGGAGGTATGGCATGGATTGCAGATGCATCTCTTGCTGTTGGAGTTAGTGAGGCAGGTGGCCTTGGGATAATAAGTGGTGTTGGACCAACAGAAGTTGTAAGAGCACAAATTAGAAAAGCAAAGGAGCTAACAGATAAACCATTTGGTGTAAATATAATGCTTATGCAAGATAATGCAGATGAGATAGCACGCTTAGTATGTGATGAAAAAGTTCTTGTAGTTACAACGGGTGCAGGAAGTCCAGGTAAATATATAGAAATGTGGAAAGGTCACGGAATTAAGGTTATTCCAGTAGTTCCATCAGTAGCAATTGCAAAAAGAATGGAGAAGTTCGGTGCAGATGCCGTGATAGCTGAGGGAATGGAGTCTGGCGGACATATAGGCCAAACGACTACAATGAGTTTAGTTCCACAAGTTGTAGATGCAGTGAATATTCCAGTTATAGCAGCTGGGGGAATTGGAGACGGAAGAGGAATCGCGGCATCATTTATGTTGGGAGCTGTCGGTGTCCAAATGGGAACTCGCTTTTTAGTTTCAAATGAATGTAATGTACATAAAAACTATAAAGAAAAAGTATTAAAAGCTAAAGATATAGAAACAGAAGTTACAGGGACTTCAACTTCTCATCCAGTAAGAGTTCTTAGAAATAAACTAACTAGAGAGTATATAAAAATAGAAAAAAGTAATTCGAATTCTGAAAAACTAGAATCTTTAACTAGAGGTGCTTTAAGAAAAGCAGTTATAGAAGGTGACACAGAAAATGGAAGTGTTATGGCAGGTCAAATAGCGGGACTTGTGAAAAAGGAGCAAAGTTGCAAGGAAATAATAGAAGAGCTAATGACTGAGTTTGATAAATGTATAAATTATAAATAGACAAATAATATAAGTTTTAAATTCAATGCATAAATAAATTACACAAGTTTTATATGGAGGAGATTATGAATGAGAATATAGCATTTCTTTTTCCAGGGCAAGGTTCACAATATGTAGGCATGGGAAAAAGTTTATATGACAATATATATGAATGTAAAGAAATATTCGATATGGGTGATGAGATTTTAAATATGCCTATGAAAGAGATGATTTTTAATGGTAATGAAGATGATTTAAAAAGAACTAAATATTCACAACCAGCAATCCTACTTACATCGCTTGCATGTGCTAAGGCTGTAGAGCTTAGAGGAATTTCTGCTAAGTATACCTTGGGACTTTCATTAGGTGAATATGGTGCACTTGTTGATTCTGGTGTGATAAGTTTTGAAGATGGAATTAAACTAATCAAAAAGAGAGCTGAGATAATGGATAGTGCTATAAGCCCAGAAGAAGGAAGTATGGTGGCAGTTTTAAAATTAAGTCCAGAAAAGATTGAAGAATTGATAAAAAGATCAAGTGAATTTGGATTAGTCGAAGGTGCAAATTATAATTGTCCTGGTCAAACAGTAATTTCAGGAGAAGTAAAAGCTTTAGAGGCGAGTGTTAAAATAGCAAAAGAACTTGGTGGAAGGGCACTTCCATTAAAGGTAAGTGGTCCGTTTCACTGTTCGATGTACAAAGATGCAAGTTATAAATTTTATGAAGAAGTAAAAAAAGCAGATATAAATGATTTTAAAAAGGTTGTATATTCAAATGTAAAAGGTGCCCCCTATAAAAAAGACGATGATATAAAAGAGCTACTTAGACAACAAATAATGTCACCAGTTTTATTCGAAAAGAGCATAAGAGATTTAATAAACAAGGGTGTGGACACTTTTATAGAAGTTGGCCCAGGAAAAGCATTAAGTGGATTTGTAAAAAAAATAGATAAATCAGTAAAAATATATAATGTGTGTGATATTGATTCATTAGAAAGCACAATATCAAATTTGGAATTATAAAGAAATTATATATTAAAGTGGCTTTATAAAACTTATAAAAGCTAAAATGGAGGATTTTATGTTAAAGGGAAAATGTGCTGTAATAACAGGTGCATCAAGAGGCATAGGAAAATGTATAGCTACAAAATTTGCAAAAGAAGGGGCAAATGTAGTTATTAATTATAGAAATAATGAGGAAGAAGCATTAAAAGTTAAAAAAGAATTAGAAGATTTAGGTTCTCAAGTATTAGTAGTAAAAGCAGATGTAAGCGAATTAGAACAAGCAGAAAATCTTATAAAAGAAGCAAAAAAAGAATTTGGAAGAGTTGATATATTAGTAAACAATGCTGGAATAACAAAAGACAATCTTATTATAAGAATGAAAGAAGAAGATTTTGATAGAGTAATAAAAACAAATTTAAAAGGGGCTTTCAACTGTTTAAAAGCAGTGACTCCGATAATGTTAAAGCAAAAATACGGAAAAATAGTAAATATGGCATCTGTAGTAGGTGTGGTTGGAAATCCAGGACAAGTTAATTATTGTGCATCAAAGGCTGGATTAATCGGGATGACAAAATCACTTGCAAAAGAAATAGGAAGCAGAAATATCACAGTTAATGCAATAGCCCCAGGATTTATAGATACAGATATGACCAAGATTTTGAGTGATGATCAAAAGAAAAAAATATTATCACAAATACCATTAAATAAATTTGGAAATGTTGAAGATATAGCAAATGTGGCATTATTTTTAGGCAGTGAAAATTCAAATTATATAACAGGCCAAGTAATTCACGTAGATGGTGGAATGGCTATGTAATTCGAAAAACGGGAGGATTAAATGAAAAATAGAGTAGTTATAACAGGAATGGGGGCTGTAACTCCAATTGGAAATACAGAGACTGAGTTTTGGGAAAATGCCAAATCTGGAAAATTAGGAATAGATACAATAAAATCAATCGATACAGAAGGATTAGATGTGAAATTTGCGGGAGAAGTAAAGAACTTAGACATAGAAAAATTTTTAGATAAAAAAGAATGTAGAAGATTAGATAAATTTACTCAATACGCACTGATTGCAAGTATGGAGGCAGTTGAAAATGCAAAATTAGATTTAAATCAAATAGATAAAGACAGATTTGCAGTTATAGTAGGTTCAGGTATTGGTGGATTTAATACTAATGAAAAAGAATTCAAAACGTTACATACTAAGGGGATAAAACGAATATCACCAATGTATATACCAATGACTATAATAAATGCAGCAGCAGCAAACATCGCAATTAAATTTGGGGCTAGAGGAATGTGTACATCAGTAGTAACAGCTTGTGCAACGGGAACTAATAGTATAGGAGATGCATACAGACATATAAAAGATGGTTATGCTGATATAGCAATAACTGGTGGTTGTGAATCATCAATTACACCAATTGCAATTGCTGGTTTTACAAATATGAGGGCATTATCAACTAGCAAAAATAAAACTAAAGCATCAATTCCATTTGATAAAGATAGAGGAGGCTTTGTAATGGGAGAAGGTGCTGGAATATTAGTAATCGAAAGTTTAGAACATGCTAAAAAAAGAGGAGCAAATATACTTGCAGAAATCGTTGGATATGGTTCAACATGTGATGCATATCATATAACTTCTCCATCACCAAAAGGAGTAGCTGCAGCAAATGCGATGAAAAATGCAGTCAAAGAAGCAAATGTAAAAATGAACGATGTTTCATACATAAATGCACATGGGACATCTACTTACTACAATGACTTATATGAAACTAGAGCTATAAAAAATGCTTTCGGAGAAGATGCGAAAAATATACCAATATCATCGACAAAATCAATGATAGGTCATTTATTAGGTGCAGCGGGAGCAGTTGAATCAATAATATGTGTAAGAGCATTAAATGAAGGTTTTATACCTCCAACAATAGGTTATACAGAAAGTGAAGAAGAATTAGATTTGGATTATGTTCCAAACAAAGGAAGATATAAAGATTTAAAATATGCTCTTAACAATTCACTTGGATTTGGAGGACATAATGCATGTCTATTATTTAAAAAGTGGGATTAATCGGAGGACGTTATGAATTTTAATGAAGTAAAAGAATTAATTTCTATTTTAGACGATTCAAAATTAGCTTATTTTGAATTGGAGAATGAAGAGGGATATATAAAAATAGACAAGAGTATGTATAGAGATTATGTATCTAATAAAATACAAAATGAAGTTTCAGCAATAGAAAATAAGGAAGAAAAACAACATAACAATGCAATTTCTTCAAAAATAAATATTAAAGAAAATGAAAATATGACGAACAAGTCACAATTAGAAGAAAATATAGATTTTATAAAATCGCCAATAGTTGGTACATTTTATTCAAAATCATCACCTGATGCAGAGTCTTTTGTTCAAAAAGGGGACAAGGTAAGCAAAGGTGATATAGTTTGCATAGTCGAAGCAATGAAATTGATGAATGAAATAAATGCTGAATTTAATTGTGAGATAGTTGAGATTATGGCACAAGAGGGCAAGATGGTCCAATATGGACAAGAATTATTTAAGGTGAAAAAATTATAGGAGAAAATTATGTTAGGAACAAAAGAAATAAAAGAAATTTTACCACATAGATATCCATTTTTAATGATAGACAGAGTAGAAGAAGTTGAAGAAGGAAAAAGAGCAAAAGGGTTTAAAAATATATCTATAAATGAAGAATTTTTCAACGGACATTTTCCAGATTATCCAGTAATGCCAGGAGTTTTGATATTAGAAGCTTTAGCACAAATGGGTGCTATTTGTATTCTTTCAAAAGAAGAATTCAAAGGGAAAATAGGTTTTTTAGTTGGAGCAGACAAAGTAAGATGGAAGCAACAAGTAATGCCTGGGGATAGATTAGATTTAGAAATTGAGATAACAAAATTAAGAGGATCTATAGGAGTTGGAACTGGGTATGCAAGTGTAGATGGAAAGGTAGTTTGCCAAGGTGAAATAATGTTTGCAATTGGGTAGGTGATAAGATGCTAAAGAAAATTTTAATAGCAAATAGAGGAGAAATAGCAGTTAGAATAATACGTGCATGTAGAGAACTTGGTATATCTACAGTTGCGATTTATTCAGAAGCTGATAAATATGCACTTCATACACAGATGGCAGATGAAGCAGTTTGTGTAGGGGGAGCGCAAAGTAAAGATAGTTATTTGAATATGACTAATATACTAAGTGCATGTGTGCTTACTGGGTGTGAAGGGATTCATCCAGGGTTTGGTTTTTTATCTGAAAATCCTAAATTTGCAAAGATGTGTGAAGAGTGCAATATAAAATATATAGGACCAGATTATAAGATTATAGAACTTATGGGAAATAAGGCTAAAGCAAGAGAAGTTATGAAAAAAGCAAATGTACCTGTAGTTCCCGGATATGAAGGTGAAATAACTTCAGTTTCACAAGCACTTGAAATAGCAAAGGAAATTGGTTTTCCAGTAATGATAAAGGCAGCTGCTGGCGGTGGTGGAAAAGGAATTAGAATAGTAAATGAAGAAGATGAATTTGAACACAACTATAACGCTGCAAAGTTAGAATCAAAAGCATGTTTTTCAGATGATAGAATTTATATAGAAAAATTTATACAAAAACCAAGACATATAGAATTTCAAATTTTAGCTGATGAATATGGAAATACAATTCATCTAGGCGAAAGAGAATGTTCACTTCAAAGAAATAATCAAAAAGTGCTAGAAGAAGCACCATCTACTTTTTTAAATCCAAAACTTAGAGAAAAAATGGGAGAGGTTGCAAAATGTGCAGCAAAGGCTGTAAATTATAAAAATGCAGGGACAATAGAATTTCTTGTGGATAAAGATTGCAGTTTTTACTTTATGGAAATGAATACTAGAATTCAGGTTGAACATCCTATAACTGAAATGGTTACAGGGGTAGATATAGTTAAGGAACAATTAAAAATAGCATCGGGAAAGAAATTAGATTTGATTCAAGATGATATTTGTATAAGCGGAAATGCAATTGAATGCAGAATAAATGCCGAAGACACAGATGATAATTTTAGACCATCTCCAGGACTTATAAAAGAATTATATATACCATCAGGTCCAGGGGTTAGAGTTGATAGTGCAATTTATTCTGGATATGAAATACCTCCATACTACGACTCAATGATAGGAAAGATGATAACATATGGCGCTACTAGAGATGAAGCAATAATAAAGATGAAAAGAGTACTAGGAGAATTTGCAATAGGAGGAGTAAAGACAAATATAGATTTTCAATACAGTATATTAAATAATAGAGATTTTGTAAAAGGAAATTATGATACATCATTTATAGCAGAAAAGTTGGTGAGAAATAATGCTTAAAAATTTATTTAGAAAACAAGAATATATAACAGTTAGTAGCAAACCACTAAAAGATAAAGAATTTATACCTAATATACCAAATGGAAAATGGATAAATTGTAAAAAATGTAAGAGTATAATTTATTTAGAAGATCTAAAAAATGATGATTATGTATGCCCTAATTGTAATTACCACTTCAATATATCTGCAAAAGAAAGGATAAATCAAATATTCGATAAAGATAGCTTTATTGAGATGTTTCAAGAAATAAAAGTTAAAAATCCACTAGAATTCTCAGGATATGAAGAAAAGTTAAAAAAAGCTGAACAAAAATCTGATTTAGAAGAAGGTGTACTTTGTGGGGTTGGAAATATAAATTCAAAAAAAGTAGCAACTGCAATAATGGATAGTAATTTTATGATGGGAAGTATGGGAAGTGCTGTCGGTGAAAGAATTACAAGAATTATAGAATATGCAACACAAAATAAACTTCCGCTTATTATATTTACTGCTTCTGGAGGAGCTAGAATGCAAGAAGGAATAATTTCACTTATGCAGATGGCAAAAACATCTGCAGCAATAGCAAAACATGATGAAGCAGGACTTTTGTATATAAGTGTAATAACAAATCCAACAACAGGAGGAGTAACCGCTAGTTTTGCAATGCTTGGAGATATAATAATCTCTGAACCAGGAGCAATTTTAGGATTCGCAGGGCGTAGGGTAATTGAAAATACAATAAATCAGAAATTACCAGAAGACTTCCAAAGTGCAGAATTTATGTTAGAAAAGGGATTTGTAGATGATATTGTAGATAGAAAAAATTTAAAAAATTATTTATCAAGAGTACTTAAATTACATGGAATATAAAGAGAAGAATATCTAAAGGTGGTGGTAGATGTTGAAGGATAAAAAGAATGAAGTATGGAATATTGTAGAGATAGCGAGAAATAAAGAAAGACCAAACGTACGATTTTATATAGAAAATATTTTCGATGATTTTATTGAATTCCATGGTGATAGAAATTTTAGAGACGACAAAGCAGTAATAGGTGGAATTGCATCAATAGATAAAATAAGTGTAACAGTAATAGGAGTTAATAAAGGTAAAAATCTAAAAGAAAATGTAGATACAAATTTCGGAATGGTTCATCCAGAAGGATATAGAAAAGCATTAAGACTTATGAAACAAGCTGAAAAATTTAATAGACCTATAATATGTTTTGTCGATACACCAGGTGCATATTGTGGAGTTGGGGCAGAAGAAAGAGGCCAAGGTCAGGCAATTGCACAGAATTTAATGGAAATGAGTAGACTAAAAACACCAATAATATCAATAATAACAGGAGAAGGCGGCAGTGGAGGGGCATTGGGACTTAGTGTATCTGATAAGGTGTATATGCTTAAAAATTCGATTTACTCTATTTTATCTCCAGAAGGATTTGCGACAATTTTATGGAAAGATTCATCAAGAACTAAAGAAGCAGCAGAAGTTATGAAAATAACAGCTTTAGACTTACTTAGTTTGGGAATAATAGATAATATAATAGATGAACCAATAGAAGGTGCACATACAAATCCTTCTTTAGTTTCAGACAACATAAAAAGACTCATAAATTCAGATTTAAATAATTTAATTGATATAAAAAAACAAGATTTATTACAAAAGAGATATGATAAATTTAGACAAATGGGTAACTTTTATGAAGTATAATATCAATTGAAATTATTTCTAAAATTTATTATAATACATTTAAGATTAAAATAAATATGGAGAGAAAATAAAATGGAAAAGAGAGCGGAACGATTAAATTCACTTTTGGTGCAATTATTTAATGATATTTTACATATAGAAGAAAAGGTTTTAAAAAGTTCTGAGATAAAAGATTTATCTATAACAGAGATACACACAATCGATGCAATAGGAACTCAAGGAAACAGAACTATGGGAGAAATTGCCCATGACTTAAGAATAACAGTTGGAACGCTAACTTCTGCAATTAATAGACTTATAAAAAAGGGCTATGCTGAAAGATCGAGAACGGAAGAAGATAGGAGAGTTGTGTTAGTAAGTCTAACTGAAAAGGGAAAGCATGCTTATAAAATACATGCAGATTTTCACAAAGAAATGGTACAAGCAACATTAAACTCTTATAACGATGAAGAACAAGAAGTTCTATGTGATGTAATAGAAAAAATAAATATATTTTTTGAGGATAAGTATGAAGGTCTCCAATAGGAGGCTTTTATTTTTTGAAATTAAGAAAAGTTAAGGAATTTAAAATGAAAAAAACATTTTTTCACGATATTATGTATATATGAGAAATAAAATGTAAATTGAGATACAATATAATATATGGGGGATTTTAGTATGAGCAAAAGACAATTAAAATCTATTGATATAGATTTTTTTAAGAAAAACAAGAATATAACTTTTTATCTTATAATGATAGTATTTTTAATTTGTCTATTAATAAGTAAATTAAATTTAAGTTATGGTTCTTCATCAAAATCATATGTAAGTGATAATGTACTTATAAATGGAACAAAAATAGGAAGAGCAGAAGTAATATCAGATAAATTGTTAGAAAAAGGATCTTGTATATCAGCACAGGTAATAAAACCTACAGATGTAGTAATACATCAAACTGCATGTATAGATGTTGATGCAGAACAGATGTATGAGTCATTAAAAAATGCAAATAGCGACCCATATGCGGGAACAAGTTATTCAAAATATAGAAAAGCATCGTGGACAATAACAGTAGGATACGATAAAATAATACAAAATGTTCCTTTAAATTGGCAGGCATATGCACAAGGAACAGAATACGGAAATTTAACTGGTATATCTATTGAAATCTGTATGTACAACAATATGTATAAACAGAGACAAGCTTATTTAAATGCTATAGAACTGTACAAGATTTTAAAAAATTATCAAGACGGATTAGGTTTAAAAAAGCATCAAGATTACAACGGCAAACAATGCCCAGAATGGTTACTTGAAGGACGATATGATATGACTTGGGATTGGTTTGAAGAAAAATGTAAGGAATAAACGTATAGTTTTATAATGCATTAGTTCTTATGAGAATGGAGGAATTTTTATGATTGATATAGTCAATTCATATGAGCAAAGAGCTAAGGAATTATACGAAAATTGTGATATATACTATAATAAAAATATATTTATAGCAAAGTCTAAATCTTTAGATGAATCTATAACAAAATCAAGAGTACATAGTCACAATGAATATGAATTTTTTATTCCAAATAGTCCAATACCTTTTTTAATAAATGAAGACAGTATATTTTTTGGAGAGATAGGATATATATATACAATCAAAAGTCAACAAAATCATGGAATAAAGTACGGACTTTCTAATGTAGAATATACAGATATTCTTGTAAAGAAAGATTATCTACAAAATATAATGGATGAATTAAATTGTGAGGATAATATATTTAGTCATCCTATATACTTATCGAGAGAATTAAAATTTTATTTGCATATATTTGCAGAAGAATTTAAAAAATATGATAAAAAAGATTCAACTAAACTAGATATGATAGCAAATCTTTTATGTAGAGAGATAATTACAGGAAAGACAAATAAAACAATAGATATTTTTAAGGAAAAGCAAAGCTACCAAAAAGGTATATATTTAGTTGCAGATTTTATAAATCATAATTATAATAAAGAAATAAAAATAGAAGAGATGGCACAGTTAGCAGGGTTATCTAAAAATTACTTTGGCTCTGCTTTTAAAAAGGCGCTCGGAGAAACGCCACATTCTTACTTAATAAAGATAAGAATATCAAAGGCCAAAGTACTACTAGAAACAACAGACTATTCTTTAAGAGATATAGCTAAAGAAATTGGATTTAAAAAAGCAAGCTCATTTACATCTCAATTTAAAGCATCAACAGGTATAATACCTTCTAAATATAGAGAAAAAAGCAAAAAACACTATTAAATTCTATTCACTTGACAGAAGTTTAAATAAGCAAAATTAGTTAGGGAGGTAAGTATGGCATATGGACAGAAATTATTTTTTAGATATGTACGGTTTGGATGCACAAGATTTAATAGATTTAAATATAAATTGGGTTGATTTATATAACATACTACAAGATTATAAAAAATCTATTGATATTTGTGATGCTAGATTAACTTATGTTGCAAATGTATTGAGGCAACATCCAAAGGTGCATTCTGTAAAAACGAGGGTTAAAGATCCAAAAAGGTTATTACAAAAATTAGTCAGAAAAACTCCTGACAGAAGAGAAAAATACGGTGATAATTTTAATTTTAGTATCCAAAACTATAAAGATGAAATTACCGATTTAATGGGAATACGTGTTATACATCTTTTTAAAGAAGACTGGGAAGAAATCCATAAATTTATAACAGAAAGATGGGAAGTAATAGAGATAGTAGCGAATATAAGAGAGGGTGACAATGTAGCCCCATTTGAAGAAAAATCTATTCCTGTAAGGTCTAGAATATCAGGATATAGGTCAGTTCACTATTTAATTAAATACGGTACAAAATACGATTCATCTATAATCGAAATACAAGTAAGAACTATTTTTGAAGAAGGATATGGAGAAATAGATCATCAACTCAGATATAGCCATGACTATGATATTCCCGACCTTTTAGCACAAAACTTAATGTTGCTCAACAGGATAGCCGGGAGTTCAGACGAGATGGCATCTCTTATAAATAAGTTGAATCAAAGTTTTAGTGAAATAGAAGCTAAATACAATAAAAAACTAAAGCATAAAAATGATATGCTCAGAGATTTGCGTAAAAAAATATATGAAAATGACTCTTTAAAACAAGAAGAAAGAGAAACAATAGTAAATGATATAGATAATGTAATTTTAGGGGACAGAGGAAAACACTTAAGGAGGAAATAAATGAGTAATAGAAAAATATTGTTCTTTGATATTGATGGAACATTAATTTCAGAGTCTAGTGGGGAGATACCAGAAAGTACAAAAACTGCTCTAAAGAGAGCTCAAGAAAATGGCCATATAACAATTATAAATACAGGGAGAACAAGAGCCTTAATTGAGCCAAGACTTCAAGATATGGGCTTTGATGGATATATTTGTGGATGTGGAACTTATATAGAAATCGGTGGAAAAGTTTTATATTATAAAACTATCGATAAAAATAAATACACTGATATTTTAAATATGTTAAAAGATAATGAAGCAGATGTCATTATTGAAGGAACAGAAAATATATATATGGATTTGGAAACAGAAAATCCAGAAAAACAAAATAAAATTAAATTATTTATGGATAGAGGATTTCCAATAAAATCTTTAAAAAGTGAAGATATGTCTTTTGATAAATTTTGCTTTACATTAGAAAATGAAGACAAGAGAGATAATATTGTAGAATACTTAGAAAATGAGGACTTCGACTATATAGATAGAGGAGCCAATTTCTTTGAAGTTGTTCCAAAAGGTCATTCAAAAGCAAGTGGAATGCAGTTTTTATTAGATTATTTTAATTTAGAAAAAGAAGATAGCTATGCTTTTGGAGATAGCTATAACGATACTGCTATGTTTGAATATTGTCCAAATGGAGTTTTGATGGCAAATGGAAAACAGGATTTATCAAAAATCGTGAGCTTTATAACAAAAGATGTAGATGAAGATGGAATAGAATATGCTCTACAACATTTTAATATAGTTTAGATAAATATACCGCAAATACAAGGTTTGGTTTTGCGGTATTTTTTAATTTAAATAAAAAATTAGATATAAAGGTTAGAAAATAAGATTAATATATAAATACTTATTTATATTAAGGATAAAAATATGTCATATGATACAATTTAAATTAAGAGGTTTTCTGCAAAGGAGGGGTTTTTGTGGATAATATTAGTACAGGGATAAAAGGTTTTGACGATATAATGGGAGGATTGTATCCTGGAGATAATGTTGTATGGCAAGTCGAGGATATAAATAACTATAAATATGTCGCAAATGCTTTTGCTAAAAAGGCAATAGATGATGGTAAAAAAGTAAACTATATAAAGTTTGGAAAGATGGAGCCGATAATAGACGATATAGAATCTATAAATTTATTTGAACTTGATTTAGATAAGGGGTTTGAAGAATTTACAATGTCGGTTAGAAATATAATAAAAACTCAAAGTGAAAATGCAGTATATGTATTTGACAGTCTTACATATATTCAAAGAGGATGGTATTCCGATTTGATGACAGTTAACTTTTTTAAAGTTACATGTCCATATTTATATAAAATAGGAGCAGTTGCATATTTTTCTATAAAAAGAAATTCATATACTTATGACACAATAGCTAAAATAAGAGAGACAGCACAAGTTTTAATGGATATATACAATGTAGAAGGAAATTTCTATATACATCCTTTAAAGGTAGAAGATAGATATACTCCAATTTTATTCTTTCCACATAAGGTGGAAGGAGACAAGGTTACAACAATAACATCAAGCGGTGAAGCATCAAAATTATTTTCTCATTTTGACTGGAGAAATAAAAGATTAGGTTATTGGAGAATAAACTTCAACAAAGCAAAAGCAGCTCTAACACAAGATAAATTAACTCAAGATAAAATGAAACAAAATTTAATAGATATATTAGTAGGAAAAGATGCAAAGATAAATAAAATGTGCAATCAATATTTTACTTTAGCCGATATGGTCCAAATTGCATCTAGAGAAATAGGTACGGGATTTATAGGTGGAAAGAGTATAGGGATGCTTATGGCAACTGCTATTATATCTAAATCAGAAGAAACAAAAGACGAATTTAAAGATATATTAGAGCCACATGATTCATTTTATATTGGAACAGATGTATTTTATTCTTATATAGTTGAAAATGGATTATGGGATTTGAGAATGAAACAAAAGACAGATGAAGGGTATTTTAAATACGCAAAAGAATTACAAGATGGAATGAAAAGTGGAAAGTTTTCAGAGATGATAAGAGAACAATTTATGCATTTATTAGAATATTACGGTCAATGTCCTATAATTGTAAGATCAAGTTCTCTATTAGAAGACAATTTTGGAAATGCATTTGCAGGAAAATACGATAGCGTATTTTGCATAAACCAAGGAAATCCAAGTGAGAGATTAAAAGCATTTGAAGATGCTATAAGAACTGTATATGCGAGCACTATGAATGATGATGCACTTAATTATAGAAAAAATCGAGGTTTAGATAAACGAGATGAACAGATGGCTATACTTGTTCAGAGGGTTTCTGGAGATTATTATGGAGAGTACTTCTTCCCTCATATAGCAGGTGTTGCAAATTCATCAAATTTATATGTTTGGAACAAGAAAATTGATATGGATGCAGGAATGCTAAGATTAGTATTCGGTCTTGGGACTAGAGCAGTAGATAGAGTAAACAACGACTATGTAAGAATAGTTGCTCTAGATGATCCTACAAGACTTCCTGCTATGACTATGAAAGACCCACGAAAATTTTCACAACATTATGTAGATGTCTTAAATTTAAATAAAAATAAATTAGAGACAATAAAGATAAATGATGCAGTAAAAAGCAATTTAAAAACACAAAGCAATTTATTTGGCTCAAAAGACAAAGAAACAGAAGAAAGACTTCAAAGAGTTGGCGTAGATACATCTAACATACCATTTATATTGAATTTTGAAAGATTATTGAGAAGTACAAAGTTTCCAGAAGCTATGAAAAAAATATTAAAAGTTGTATCTTCAAAATACAATTATCCAGTCGATATTGAATATACAGCCAACTTTGACAGACAAGGTAATTTTAAAATTAATATTGTTCAATGTAGACCGCTCCAAACAAGAGGACTTGGAAAGACTGTCGAATTGCCTAAATTAGAAGATAAAAATTCTTGTTTATTTTCATCAAAAGGAAACTTTATGGGTGGAAATGTGAGACTTGCAATAGATTATATAGTATTTATATCATCTGAAGAATATATAAAATTGCCAGAAGTAGAGAAATATAATATTGCTAGACAAGTCGGTATAATAAACAAAAAGCTAAAAGGAAAAAATGCAATGCTGATGGGCCCAGGTAGATGGGGAAGTAGTAATCCAGCACTTGGCGTTCCTGTTAAATTCACAGAATTATGTAATATGTCTGTTATGTGTGAAATAGCATACAGCAATAAAGATTTAATGCCAGAGTTGTCGTATGGAAGTCACTTTTTCCAAGACTTAGTTGAGACAGGTATATTTTATGTTGCGTTATTTGATAATAAGAGTGATGTAGTATTTAATGAAAGTAAACTTAAAAATAAAGAAAATATAGTAAAACAAATAGTACAAGATTCAAATATAAATCAAGATGTCATAAAAGTATATAACACGAAAGGTCTTCAAATCTATTCAGATATAAAAGAGCAAATCGTGACTTGTTCATAAATATTAAACACAAAGGACCCCCTAAGTTACACAAAACTTAGGGGGTGAAACTTTATTATAAGGATATGGTATTTTATTTAATACTAGTTTATGCACATAAACTAAATATAAGTTAAATTAATCAATAGTATGACTTATCTATAATTATATACTAATAAATAATATAAATATGTTGTTGTGCCAACGATGTATAAATTAAATATCAATATGGAGCAATTTATACTAATATTTATATATTCATAGAAAGTATTTCAAATTTATTTTTATTGTATTTTATAAGACCTTCTTTTTGCATATTGCTGAGTTCGTGAGAAAGAGCACTTCTATTTACACATAAAAATTTTGCAAGCTCTTCGCGATTATAAGGTATGGTAAATCTATCACTATTGTGTTTTTGCTTTTCTAATAATAAATATGCAATAATTTTTTGTCTTAGTTTATAATGAGATATTATCTTTATCTTATGATATTTTCTCATATTTTCATTAGCAATAAACTTAAGTACATCTTCTAATATTAAAAATCGATATTCCTCTGATATAAACCCCTTTTGAAAAATTACATCTTGATTAAATATAAATATTTCAGAATCAGTCAATGCATAGATTGAAAATGGGCTAATTTTTTCATATGTACAAGTAATTTCGAGTCCAAAAGAATAAGATGGTTCAAGTTTATTTACTAAACTTTCATCTCCAGTAGAGTAGAAATTAGATACTGCTAATTTTCCACTTAGAATTATCCCGATATAATCTATGTATTCGCCTTCATCTATCAGTAAAGCACCTTTCTCAAAAAACTTTACACTACCTCTTAGTAAAGGTATTATTTCTCTTAAAGTCTCTTCACTTAAATTGTGAAAAGGTCTTGACTGAGCTAAAGCCTTTAAATGAAATTTTCAAATCGACTATTAGTATTTTAGTAGATAGTGCTGTAATAGATGAAAATATAATAAGAGAAATTGTT
>NZ_JADPET010000064.1 GCF_015667935.1 Clostridium sp. 1001270J_160509_D11
AAAGAAAGTATTTAAAATTAAGTTTTTATTTACCTAAAAATCATTGGAAAAATTTTGATACAAATTAAAGGATTTTTTATATTTATGTCGAAAGTATTACTATTAAAATATAAATTTATATTGTATTCATATTAAAAATATTTTAAATCCATAGGAGGACAACAATTTAATGTTATTAATTTACAACGAAAGAACAAATCCCTACTTTAATTTAGCAATGGAAGAATACTTCTTAAAAAATACAAATGAAGATTTATTTTTACTTTGGAGAAATGAATCAGCAATTGTAGTTGGAAAAAACCAAAATACTTTATCTGAAATAAATTACGAATACATAAAAGAACACGACATAAAAGTAGTTAGAAGACAATCAGGTGGAGGAGCAGTTTTTCATGATTTAGGAAATTTATGCTTTACATTTATAGCTTGTAACAACAATAGCTTTAGTGATTTTAAACGCTTTACTATGCCTATTGTAGAAGCTTTAAAAGGACTTGGAATAAATGCAGAATTCTCTGGACGTAATGACTTATTAATAGACGGACAAAAGTTCTCAGGAAACGCTCAATACAACTATCAAAATAAAGTTATGCACCACGGTACTTTATTATTCTCTTCAGAAATAAACGACGTATCTGCTGCACTTAAAGTAAAACCTATAAAATTTGAAGGTAAATCTGTTAAATCTGTAAAATCTAGAGTAACTAATATAAGTGAACATTTAAAACAACCTATGACAGTTTTAGAATTTAAAGATTACTTAATGGATTTTGTAGCTAAAACAGACAAAGATAGTAAAATGTATACTATGACTGATGAAGACATAGCCTCTATAGAAAAATTAGTAGAAGAAAAATACAGTACTTGGGATTGGAACTATGGTAACTCACCAAAATTTGCTCTAAGCAATGAATTAAAATATGCTGGAGGAAATGTTGAGTTTAATTTAAATGTAGAAAAAGGAATTATAACTGATATTAAATTCTTTGGTGATTTCTTTGGAAAAGAAGATGTATCATTTATAGAAGAGAAATTAACTGGTGTTAAACACAATGAACAGTCTATAAGAGAAGCTTTAAAAGATGTAAATATAAATGACTACTTCTTAAATGCAAGTGTAGATGTATTAGTCGATGGTATAATTGGAGTTAAATAGTAAAAACAAAAAATTAATATAAAAAGGAGCTATGATTAATTTCATAACTCCTTTTTTATATTAAATATAAATTATTTTACTATAACTTTTTTGAATTTCTTTTTACCACGTTTTACAACTGCTCCGTCACCTTCTAATTCTTCTTTAGAAACTGTAGCTTGGATATCTGTTATTTTTTCACCATTTACAGAAACTCCACCTTGTTGTATATTACGTCTAGCTTCTGATCTTGTTGGTGCAAGGTCAGCTTTAACAAGTAAGCTTATTATATCTATTTTACCTTCTTCTAAATCATCTTCACTTAATTCAACAGTAGGCATATTTGCAGCATTTCCTTGGCTAAATAATGCTCTTGAACTTTCTTGAGCAGCTACTGCATCTTCTTCGCTGTGAACTAATTTAGTTAATTCGTATGCAAGTATTTCTTTAGCTTTATTAAGCTCGCTACCTTCCCAGTTTTCCATTGCTTTTATTTCTTCAAGTGGTAAGAAAGTAAGCATTTTTAAGCATTTTATAACGTCAGCATCTGATACGTTTCTCCAGTATTGGTAGAATTCAAATGGAGAAGTTTTATTAGGGTCTAGCCATACAGCACCTGATTGAGTTTTACCCATTTTCTTACCTTCAGAGTTAAGAAGAAGAGTTATAGTCATAGCGTATGCATTTTCTCCTAATTTACGTCTTATTAGGTCAGTTCCTGCAAGCATGTTTGACCATTGGTCGTTACCACCTAATTGCATTTGGCATCCGTATTTTTGGTATAATTGATAGAAATCGTAAGCTTGCATTATCATGTAGTTGAATTCTAAGAAAGTAAGCCCACCTTCTCTGTCCATTCTTTGTTTGTAACATTCAGCAGAAAGCATTCTGTTAACGCTAAAGCAAGAACCAACTTCTCTTAATACGTCTACATAATTTAAGTCAAGTAGCCAGTCAGCGTTGTTTACTAATACTGCTTTGTCATCTGAGAAATCTATAAATTTACTCATTTGTTTTTTGAAACACTCACAGTTATGGTTTATCATCTCTGGAGTCATCATTTGTCTCATATCACTTCTACCAGATGGATCACCTATCATTGTAGTTCCTCCACCTACTAGCGCTATAGGTCTGCTACCAGACATTTGTAATCTCTTCATTAAGCATAAAGCCATGAAGTGACCTACGTGTAGAGAATCAGCAGTAGCATCGAATCCTATATAGAATGTAGCTTTACCTGCATTTATTAATTCTTTTAATTCGTCTTCGTCAGTTACTTGTGCGATAAGTCCTCTTTCGACTAATTCTTCGTATACTGTCATTTTATTCACTCCTTTATTTAAAATTAAATATAATTTCATGTTTTAATAAATTTTTTAAAATATTTATTAAGTTTTAATTTAGTTAATATGAAAAATTTATTTTGTAAAATATAAAAGCCCTCGTCCTATCTAAAGGACGAGGGCATATCTCGCGTTACCACCTTTGTTTATAGATAATTCACATTATCTACCTCAGTGAGTTAAAAACTCTGCACTATAACGTGTGCACACGTCACTCCCTACTATATTTCAAAAGTGAAGCTCAAAGGTGTATTCATAATATCCCTAGCGCGCCTCTCATCAACCGGCTACTTTCTGTTTAAGTTATTATTATTACTATTCCTTATCTTAGCTTTTTATATTATTATTGACAAATTTTGATTTTATATACATATACATTATATTATATTCAAAGTCAAAATTTTTGTCAATAATTATATATTAATACTAAATATAAATATATTTTATCTATGTAATTATTTTATATTTTCTTTTATAGCTTTTGATAATTGGTCTGGACATGAAGTCATTTTGTTTCCACAAGTAGTTCCTTCTAATTTGTCTGCAACTTCTAATGCATTTTGTCCTATTAATAATTTAGCCATTCCTGAAAGATTTCCGTTACATCCTCCTACGAATTCAACGTCAGTTATTGTGTTATTTTCATCAACTGAGAAGTTCATTTCTCTACAGCATATTCCTGAAGTTTTAAAGTTTATTTCCATTATATACCTCCATTTTTTTAATTGTATATTCTATAATTATAAACAATATACAATACATATTTTTACTATTATTATATTATTTTTAGCTATATCTATTATCCATAAAAATGGCACAAATTGCAAGGGAAATAAGCAAAAAAAGGAGATAAATCACAAAAACTTTATCTCCTTTTTATAATAAATTGCAAAAATCTTTAAGCTAAATATTTTCTTATTTTCCTATAAGATGTCTGAAGAAATCAACTGGTCTGTATATTAATAATCTAGGACCACTGAACTTCATAACGTCTTTTACTTTTTCTTTCATGCTTTTTTTATAGCAGTGTATAGGACATTTTTGACAGTAAGTTTTTTCTTCACCGAATTTACACTTATCTAGTCTTTGTCTACTGTAATCTAATAATTCTTGACATTCTTCACATAAACCGTCTTTGTGTTTATGTTTTTTCTTACAGTATATATCTACCATTACACCTATTATCTTTTTTTCTCTCTCTATTCTAGTCATATCTATCTTCCATTTCCTCATAAATTCAATTTAAAGTAGGCCGTATGATAAATCACAGGCCTACTAAACTATAAAACTCTATCTAGTACTATATTTATTGTATACGTACAAGTTTTTTGTTTTCTAATCCGTATCTCTTATTGCATATTGCACTACTTGATTTTCTATGAGATACCATTACTATTGTTTTATCTTTACATTCATCATCTATACTTTTTAATATACTTGCCTCATTTAATGTATCTAAGTTACTTGTAGGCTCGTCTAGTATAAGTATGTCACTATTTCTTAAGAATGCTCTAGCCATAGACATTCTTTGTTTTTCACCTGATGATAAGTTTCCACCTAATTCTCCAACATTTGTTTCGTATCCTTGTGGAAGTTTCATTATAAACTCATGGATAGATGCTTTTTTAGCGGCCTCTACAACTTCTTCAAAGCTTGCATTTCTATCACCCATTTTGATGTTATTTAATATTGTATCGTTAAATAAGAATGTATCTTGACTCACTAGAGTTTGAGATTTTCTTAAAGTTTTTGTAGGTATATTTTTTAAGTTTTCATCACCTATTGAGATTTCACCTTTATTTACATTCCAGAATCTCATCATTAATTTAAGAAGTGTACTCTTACCAGATCCACTCTCACCTATTATAGCGACTTTTTCACCTTTTTTAATATCAAGTGATAAGTCTTTTAATATATTTTCTCTATTTTCATAATCAAAGCTTATATTATCTACTTTTATATCTTTTGAAGAAAGTTCTATTTCACCTTCTACATCTTCAACTACTGGCACTTCGTCTAATATATCAAATAGTCTTTGTGCACATGCAAATGTTTGAATTAAGTTGTTTGATAAGTTGCTTAGTGCAACAACTGGTCCAAATGAACTTGCAAGAGTTACTATTGCAACTAATCCTTGTCCTATTGTTATTTGACCTTGTTTATTTAACTCTATACTTACAAATAAGAATGTAAGTATTGCTATCATTATTACTATATCAGTGAAGGCTCTTATTATTCCCTCATGACCTTTTATTACACCCATTTTCTCGTGTAAGTTTTCACTATTTTCGTTTATAGCATTTTTTCTATCTTCACCTTTATCAAATAAAAGTATTTCTTTTATACCATTTAAACTTTCTAAGAAGTATGAGTTTGAATCTGCAAATGCAGCTCTATATTCAACCCCACCTTGTTTAGCAAATTTTGATGAGAATACTGGTATAAAGTATCCTACTATTAGATAAAATACTACTGATAATGCCCCAAATACTGGGTTTATACTAAATAATACGCATGCTATTATAATTGATGTAACTACACCTATAGCTATTGGTGCTACTGTATGAGCATAAAATACTTCTAATAATTCTATATCACTTGTTATTATAGATATTAAACTACCTTTTTCTTTTGATTCAAGTTTTGCTGGAGCTAATTTTCTTAACGCTTTAAAAACTTGATCTCTTAATATTGCAAGTATTGTAAAGGCTATAAAGTGTCCTGAATACTGCTCTATAAATCTAAGTATACCTCTAAGTATTGCACAAGCTATAACTATTTTTATAGCAGTAGAGGCACTCATACCTACATTAAATCCTAATATATCTGCTCCTGCAACCATACCAAATGATGTTATTGCAGTTGCAGCTAAAAATCCTAATATACCGAATGATATAGTTATCATCATTATTGGTGCTAGTGGTTTTAAGACTTTTATAAGTCTTAACATTATTTTAAATCCTGATTGTCTCTCTTTATTCATACTATATCACCTCGATTTCATCTGAAGTTTTTTCTAAGTTTTTACTTTCTAATTCGCTGTATATGTTTTCTAAATCATTTTGGTGATCTACTAAGTTTTTATATACTCCGCCTTTTAGCATAAGCTCGTTATGGTTTCCGCTTTCAGCTATTACTCCATTTTCTAACATGTAGATTGTATCTGCATTTTTAACGTTTAATAATCTGTGTGAAATTATTATAACTGTTTTATCTTTAGATATTTTTTCTATACTTTCCCAAATCTTCTCTTCACTTTCTACGTCTATATTTGAAGTAGCCTCGTCGAATATATAGATATCTGGGTTTTTGATTATTGTTCTAGCAAGACAAAGTCTTTGTTTTTGTCCACCAGAAAGTAAGTTTCCGCCTTCTCCAACTTTTGTATCTAATTTGTTTGGAAGGTTTTTAACGAAGCTATCTAAGTTTGCTTCTTTTAATACTGCATAGATTTCTTCATCTGTAGCATCTTTTTTACCCATTTTTATATTTTCTCTTATTGTTGTGTTGAATATATAAGCGTTGTGGTTTATAAATCCAACTTTTTTATTTAATACATCAAATGGTATGTCGTTTAAGTTAATTCCGTTAAATGTTATAGCACCTTTATCTACTTCGTCTATTTTAAGAAGTAAGCTAGTGATTGTACTTTTTCCCGAACCACTTTCTCCGACAAACGCAACAGTTTGTTTTTCTTTTATGTCTATATTTATATCTTCTAATATTGTTCTTTTCTTGTCGTAACTATAAGACACGTTTTCTAATTTTATGTCTATATTTTCAAGAGATTTCATTTGTTCTTCAGTTAAAGATGGTTTTTCTTCTACTTCTATATCAAGTAAGTCAAATATTCTATCACTTGCTGATATACCATTCATAGCAACGTGGAATAGTGAACCTAAAAGTCTCATCGGTAAGAAGAATTCTGCACTTAAAAGTATTATAATTAAAAGCCCACCAGGAGTTATTATCCCATTTCTAAATTGGCTTATAGCTATTAATATACCTATTGCTGAACCACCGTAAGCAACTAAATCCATTATTGTTATTGAATTTAACTGCATTAATAAAACTCTCATTGTTATTTTTCTGAAGTTTTCTGCATCTTCATTCATCTCTTTATTTTTTTCTTCATCTAAGTCAAATATTTTTAAAGTAGTAAGACCTTGAAGATTTTCTAAGAATGAATCACCTAAATTAGTATATACACCCCAGTATTTGCTTAATAATTTTTTAGCTATTTTCATAACTGCCATTATTGTAAGCGGTATTAAAGGTACACATATTAATAATACTAATGCTACTTTAAAGCTTATAAATGATACTACTACAAATAATGTAAGTGGAGCTAATGCACTGTAGAATAATTGTGGTAAAAATCTACCAAAGTATATTTCTAACGCCTCAACACCATCAACACCTATTTGTACTACTGATGATGTAGATATAAATTTATTGTAATTTACACCTATATTTAATAATTTTTCATATATTTTTTCTCTTAATATTTTTTTAACTTCACTTGATGAGTTAAGTGAGAATCTTGTTGAATAATAATTTGCTAAGAATCTTATTACTAAAAGTGATCCTATATAAAGACCATCTCTTAAGTAATTTATTTCTAATTCTGATTTTATTAAACTATCTATTGTATTTCCTATAAATAGGATAACTAATATGTTACATATAATTGATATCCAGTTCATTAGAACTGTCATAGCAATCCATTTTTTAGAACTATTGCATAGTTCTAATAATCTCTTTTTAAACATTTTACACCTCTTCGATTTTTATCGTCTTCATTTTTGTAAAGAATACAACTTTTGTAACCCACATAACTACAATAACTACTCTCATTATTGGGCTTTTAATAGTTATAAACATAAATAGTAAAAGTAATGATACTGGTATAGTAAGCATTAATTTACCTTTTAAAGTCATTCCACCTTTTTCGTGGAAGTTTCTAACGTATTTATCGTAAATTTTTGTATTCATGAATTTTTCGCTTAATTTTTCACTACTACTTATATAACAGTAAGATGTTAAAAGTAATAGTGGTGTTGTAGGAATTAAAGGTAAAAATATTCCTATTATTCCTATTGCTAATGAAATCGTTCCAAGAGCTATAAGCCCTATTTTTTTTAGAGATAACATATCTCTCCCCCTAATTTGAAATATTTGGAAATTACCTATTTAGTAAAACAAGAATGCCTATATAAGCATCCTTGTTTAAAATATTTTATATTAATATTAGATGAGATTATATAAATTATAATCTAACAAATTTGCTTAGGTATAAAGTACACCTCTTCATCTTGTTTATGTATATATCCTGTTACGTTATATACATCTTTTATAGTATCTTCATCTAGAACTTCTTGTGATCTACCTTGCTTTATTAATTTCCCATTTTTCATAATTACGATATTATGACTATAGTTTATAGCTTGGTTTAAATCATGTAAAACCATTATTATCGTAATATTGTACTTTTCGTTTAGAGTTTTTACTACTTCTAGTATCTCTATTTGATGGTAAATATCAAGATAAGTTGTAGGCTCATCAAGAAGTAATACGCCTGTATTTTGTGCAAGCGACATTGCTATAAATGCTCTTTGCTTTTGTCCACCCGATAAATTAACTACTTTTTTATCTTGTATTTCTTCTATACCTGTGGCTTTTAAGGCAAAGTCTATCATTCTTTCATTTTCTTCTTTATCTTCTTTTTTAACATTTGGATATATAGTTCTACCAAATGCAACTAAGTCTCTAACAGTTATATCATCTGGTGCTTCATTTTCTTGATACACACATGATATATATTTTGCAATTTCTTTTTGTTTTAACTTGCCTAAGTCTTTATCTCCTAAATATATTTTTCCAGACTTAGGTTTTAAGTAAGTAGATATCATATGTAAAAGTGTACTTTTTCCACTTCCATTTGGTCCAAGGATAGTAGTAACTTCTCCACTTTTAAATTCTAATGATAAATCTTTTATAAATTCTTGTTTTTTATTATAAGAAAAACTTATATTTTCTAACTTAACCATTATCTTTTGCTCCTTCTAAGTATATAAATAAAGAATGGACCACCTATTAAACACATTGTTACCCCTACTGGTATCTCGTAAGGTCTAAATATATTTCTAGATATTGTGTCTGCTACAAGAAGTAAAAATCCTCCCATAACATAACTAAATGGTATTAAGAATTTATGACTAGATCCTATTAAGAATCTACATATATGTGGTATTACAAGTCCGACAAATGATATAACACCACCAACTCCTGTAGATATACTTGTTAAAAATACTGCTACAAAAGTTATTAATACTCTAACTTTATTTACATTTAACCCTAAACTTTGAGCTGTTTTATCGCCAAGACCCATAAGGTCACAGCATTTTATAACTGATAAGCATAATACAAGCCCTGCTACTGTATAACAAGCTAATATTCTAAAATCTGCCCAAGTTACATTTACTAAACTTCCTAAAAGCCAAGTTTGTATAGTTGAAACTCCTGAACTATTAAATACTGTCATCATTGATGATAATGCATTTAAGATTGAGTTTACACATACACCGGCTAAAATTATTCTAACTGGTGAGAATCCCTTGTCTTCTCCTATTAAATATACAAGACAAGCAGCTACTATACCACCTATAAAAGCTAATATAAGTTTGTATTTTATAAATTGTGAAAATAACACCATTACAGCTATTGATGCTAAACTAGCTCCTGATGATATACCGATTATACCAGGATCAGCTAGTGGATTTTTCATAGTAGTTTGTAAAAGTGCACCTGCTACTGCAAGATTTCCACCGATTAAAACAGCACTTAGAACTCTCGGCATTCTAAGGTCTTTAATAATTAAAAAGTTGTTACTTTGTCTATTTAAGAACATTCCCTCAAGTAATTCTTTGATTGAAATGTCTAAACTACCTATTCTTAAAGATATTAATATTGTAATCAATAAAATAAAAACTGTACCAAGTATCATGCATATTTTTTTAGAACTACTTAAAGTATGTGTTTCTATTCTACTCATATAATATATCTCCTAATTTTTCTACAGCCTCAACTATTTGTAAGTTTGCACTCATACCGAAATAACCATTTTCTAAATAAGTTATATCGTTATTTTTAACTGCATTTACATTTTGCCATAGTTCTTTGCTTAACTCATCTGATACTGCTTTTTTTGCAACTTCTGGATCAGCATGAGTCATAACTAGTATTTTATCTGGATTTAATTTTATTATCTCTTCTAAGTTAAGTGTTGTAAATGAAGTTGCTGCATTTGAGAATATATTTTGTCCTCCTGCTAATTCAACTAAATTTCCTACATAACTTTTATCTGTTGCAACCATTACACTTCCTGGTGCCCCAAATAATACTAAGATTTTATCATCCGATTTTTTATTAGAATTAACTTTTTCTTCTACTTTGTTTATTTCATCTAGTATTTCATTTGCTTTATCTTGTTTTCCGAATTTTTCTCCTAAAGCTGTTACAGTTTCTTTTAATCCATCAACTGTGCTTAAGTTGTAAAAATCAGCGTCTATGTTATTTTCTTTAAATTGTTTTTCATAATCACTTCCTAGTGTATCTACGCATATTACACTTGTAGGATTTAATGATTTTATTATTTCCATATCTGGACTCATTGGACTTCCAACTTCTGTTGCACCTTTTGCGCTTTCTGGAAGGTCGTAATTAGTTTTTGGAACACCGCTAACTGCTACATCTAATCTATCAAGTATTTGAGTTATTGCAACAGATGTTGCTACAACTACATCTCCTTTATTAGCTGAATTATTTTCTGAACTAGCGCTATCTGTATTACTGCTTGAACATCCAACTACAGAAAAAGTAACCATTAAAATAGATATTAAACTTAAAATCTTTTTCAACTTCTCGTCCTCATTTCCTATATCACAATACTGTCTTTTTTAATTCTCTTTAATTGTCATTTATATAAATTTAAATAATTTTCAAATCCATATTTTGGCTTTTTTATCTTTATGATATTTAATTTATCCTTATTTGCCAAAATTTAAGAGAAATTACTCCATAATTTCTCCTTTAATAATAAGTCTTTTTTTACCACCATTTGTACAAGTAACTAAAGTTATCTCTTTTTTACTCATATCTTGGGTAAGTACTGAAGTATTTTCAGCCTCTGTATCAAATTTTTCTGTTATCTTATACTTAAATATGCCCTTTGTAGTTTCAATTTCTATTTCATCGTTTATTTTTACTTTGTGTAGTTCGTTAAATACTTGGTTATACAAATAACTACTATGTCCTGCAACAGAGAAATTGCCCTCTTCTCCTGGCATAGCAGTTCCTTCAAAGTGACATGCATAATATTTTAGATACTTATTATCTGTGCCCTCTACGATTACTGTTTCCAAACCTACTGAATTAACCCTCATAATTGCGATTTCTTCTCCAGGTTCATAAGTTTGTTTTACTTCAGCTTGTTTTATTTCTTGTTTGAACTTATCTATACTGTTGTTTTCAACATATTTTGAATAATACCTTAATCCTTGCGGGATTATTATCATTAATAATCCCACAAGGATTAAAAATATACTTAATTTTTTTCGCATCTATTTTTTCTTCTTATTAAATATTACTATTCCCGCAACAACTGCTACTACAGCTACTGCTCCTGCTATTATTACAGGTGTAGAAGATTTAGATTCTTTAGCTTCGTCTTGAGTTTTTTCAGCATCATTATTTGATTCTTCATTCTCAGTATTTGTAGCTTTAACTTCTTCCTCTTCTTCTTCTACTTCGTATTTTTCAACAAGTTCTAAAGTATCGAAATTAGGTATTATATCAAATTCAACGTCTCTTCCCATAGCGTCAACATATATTTGAGTTTGGATCTTTGAATCTAATGAATCAACGTTAAATTTTAATTTAACAGTTGAAGCACCTTCTTCAACAGTTTCTACATTTTCTACAGGTTTACCATCTACTGTAAATCTGTGATTGTTCATGTATTCAGTTCCACTAAATCCTATTATGTAGTTGTAAGTTCCGTCACCTACTACTTCAAGTTGCATAGTCTCATCTAAATAAGTTCTCGCCATTGTCATTCCAATTTCTTGTTCATGATAAACGTCGTTTTGTATGTTGTATAATCCTGGTTCTATATCTTCATTTCCTGCAGCAAATGCTACATTAGTTAAACAAAGTATAGTCAAACATATAGTAAATAAATGCTTTAAAATTTTCATGCTTAAGTCCTACTTTCTTTTTCTTCTTCCTATAAATGCACCTAATGCAGTTATTAAACTACCACCAGCTAACATTGATTCTGCGTTTATTACGCTACCTGTTTGTGGTAAGCTACTTCCTGATCCATCTATATCTTTTACAAATGTATAAGTGCTTTCTAATAATTGAACACCGAATTCAACTGATCTGCTCATTGGTATTATGTATGCACTTACTTTTATATCATCTTTTAATGAGCTTATTTTAAATCTGTAGCTTTTGCTAGTTGAAGAAGATGCAGTTACTTGATGGCTTACTAATGAACCATTTACATAGAATTTATGGTTGTTCATTAAGTTTGTACCTGTGAATGTAAGTGTTAAGTAAAGTTGTCCATCTATATCTTCTACTTTAGAAGTTTGGTTTAAATATTTTCTAGCCATTTCTCTACCAGTTTCGTTTTGGTGAACTACTTTATTTTGTATAGTATAAAGTTTACCTTTTGTAGCAGTATCTCCAACTACTGTATCATTTGAACCAGAGTTTGAATCATTTGATCCTCCACCTGTGTTTCCGCCACCTGGTATAGTACCTTGGTTGTTGTTTTCTGGTAATTGACCTTCTTGGTTAGCACTTACAAATTTTAATGTAGATTCGTTTAATTTAACATCGAAATCAACTGTTTTGCTCATTGCATCTACATATGTACTTATGTTAAGTTTTGTTGATAAACTTGGTATTTCAACTTTTATTCTTATAGTATCATTTCCAACATTTGTTTTTGTATAGCTTAAAGTTTTTGAGTTAGCTTTTATAACTATATTTTTCATTAAACTACTTTGTCCTATTTCTAATGTTAAGTAGTATTTTCCATCTTTTATTTCAACGTTACTAGTTTCGTTTAAGATTCCTCTAACCATTGAATATCCTACTGGATTGTCTAATATAACAACATTTTTTACTTGATAATGACCATTTTTATATGTTCCATTTGATGAGTTGTTGTCATTTTTATCTGATGTAGATCCGTTTGAATTGTTTCCGTTGTTGTTTCCATTGTTTCCGTTATCTACATTGTCATTTTTATCATCTTTGTCTTCTTCTTTGTCGTCTTTATCTTCTTTATCGTCTTTGTTATCTTTATCTTCTTCAGGTTTTTGCTCTGGTTGTTGTTCTGGTTGTTGTGGTTTTTGAGTTGGACTAGTAACTGTATCGTCTTTGTCCTCAGTTGAACCTGTTGATATTTTAGCATCTACTCTAGCAGTAGCATTTACTATAAAATTACCAAATGGATTTATTTGGAATTTTATTCTTATATCATCATTTAAAGAAGATATTTCGAAAGTAATAGTTCTAACTTTAGTTGATTCATTTAATTCATTTTCGTATTTTATTTCTTGACCATTTATAGTAGGTACTACAGATTTCATTAAATCTCCAGATCCTAATTCTAAAACCATATATCTTTTTCCGTTTTCTACTTTTAAGTAGCTGTCTTGTAGGTAACTATTTGCAGAAGATGCTTCATCTGAATTATCTTTTTTGAAAGTTGTATCTAAGTCTATTCTTTGTTGACTTGCTACAACAGCACTTTGTGCGTTAGTTAGTTCAGCTGCATATGAACTACTTATACTCCCCCCAAATATTGTTAAAATTGCTAATGCAGCCATAGCTGTTTTTACTTTTTTGCTTTTAAATATCATTGTACTCCTCACTTTCAATTTTTTCTGATATAAGAGTAACACAATTTGATAATCAATGTCAATTAGAAATAACTATGTTTTTCAATAAAATTTTTCAAACCATTTAATTTCGTCCTTTTTCTAATTATTTTTAGTATTTTTTCAATTCTTTTTAATCCAATATTTGTTGAAATAATAAATCTATTAGACTATAATTTATATATAGAACAATAATTTATAGACTAAAAAAAAGTTTTTATCAGGGGGGATTTAGTCATGAAATTTGGCGATAGAATTTTATATGATAATGGTAGTGAAAGTTCTTTAGGTGTATATTTAAAAGAAATAAGCACTCATGAAGCGCTCGTTAGACTAGATGATGATTCAATAAAAAAAGTTTTACCTAAAGAAAAACTTATATTTGTAAAAAACATGGACAACATGGATTTAGCACAAGCTTTAATAGTTGCCGACTATATAGCTAAGGAAAAATATGATGGGCATTACACTTTATTTGGATTTTCAACTGGTTATAGATTTTGTTTTGGAACATTAGACAAAGTTTCTTATCATACTACACATTTAATGCCTCTTGGTAAGACTATTGAAGAAGCTATTAAAAAAGCTATCGACGGTAAAGTAGATGTCGATTTAATTTTAGATAAAGAAGATAAAATGATGAGATAGATGTTGATACTTTTCAATTATATATATCTCTCTAGTTTACAAAACTTGTATTAATTTTAAATTAGTACAAGTTTTTTCTATGTATACTTGTTATTTTTGGAATAGTTTGTAAACTTTCAGAATAATTATTATTAAGAATTATACTAACTCTTTATAATTAGTCTGGGGGGATTTAATATGAATAATGTGTCTGCAAATCTAAAAATATATTTTGAAGAGCCAAAGTGGATTTGTGAGTATTTTAGAAAAACAGGTGATGAAGTTGAAATATGTAAATTGTTTTTTGATTTTGAACCTGTTTCTAGTGATATTTACAAATATTTTGTAAAAAATTTTAATAACTTAACTTTCAAAAAAAGTAAATTTGATATAGACAAATCAATATTAATTTAGATTTTTTAATAATATAAAATAAAAAATTCGCTTCGCTCATGGCGCCAACGAATCGGAGATTCCGTTGCTTAAGTTAATAGGTTGGAAATTATACATTATCCATAAACCAGATAATATATAATTTCCTTAGAATAAAAAAAGGCGTGAATTATTGTTCACGTCTTTTTATTTTGAATCAAATAAAACTTTAGTCTATATTTGATTATATAATTTAATCTATATCATATAACCAGCATGTATCTTTTTCTAGTTTTTTAGTAAAAATTCTGCTGTAATCTTTTTCGTATTTTGCCTCATGAAATTTAAATATCATTTCATCTCCTAATTTACCAACGACTTCTATTTTGCCACTTTCACAAGAAAAACAATATTTAAAACATTTACCCTGTCCATTTTGCATAGCTTTTGCACCTTCAATTATCTCATAGCCCCTTTCAAATGGAACTTGAAATTGTCCTTTTACTCCCTTTACTGGTCTACATTGAAATATATAATAAGGTACTACACCGATTGATGTAAGTTTTTTTAATAATGATCCTAAAACATGAGAATCGTCATTTACTCCTTTTAAGAGTACAGTTTGGTTTTTGACAACTATACCTATTTTTTGAAGCATTTTTATTGCTTTTTTAGATTCTTCTGTTACTTCATTTGGATGATTAAACTGCGTAACTATATAGATTTGTTTTTTCTTTGAATATTTTTTTAATATTTCTAATAATTGCAAATCTTCAGATATTCTCTGTGGCATAACGACTGGTATTCTGGTACCAAATCTTATAAAATCTAAATTATCTATGGATGTAAACAATTTTAATAAATACTCTATTTTTGTATTAGAATTTACAAGAGAGTCCCCTCCAGAAATGAGTACATTTGAGATTTCTTTATGCTCTTTTATATATTGAGCCATTTCTTCAAAATGTTTAGCTATTTCTTCATCAGATAATCCCACTAATCTTTTTCTAAAACAATGTCTACAGTACATAGCGCATTGATTTGTGGATAAAATCATAACTGTTTCATTATATTTATGTTGCATTCCTGTAATTACAGTGTTGTCTCCTTCCCCACTAGTATCAAATGTCCCTTCTAAGTCCTTTTCAAACTCAGATGGTATTGCCATTTTTCTTATAGGGTCATTTTTATCTTCTTTATTAATAAGTGACAAATAATATGCTGGTATAGATATTGGAAACTTTTCTGCTATTTCCATTATATTTTTTTGTTCACTTGGGCTTAAATCTAAGAGTACAAATAAATCATTTAATCTATTTATATTTTTCTCTAGTATTGCTGGACAACTCATAAATATCACCCCTATTTTAGTTTTATAATTATATTATACCAAAATCTAACAACTTTTTCTATTTGTATTGTATTTAAAATTACTACATCAGTTTACATTTTATTTTAAAATACAACTGTATATT
>NZ_JADPET010000065.1 GCF_015667935.1 Clostridium sp. 1001270J_160509_D11
AAATGGTCACGCTGTTGAACATGAGTGGACAAAACACGAAATAAAAGATTGTTGTAGAGTATTACTTTGTCAAGAAGTTTAAATTTATTTTAACTATATTCAATATTTATCTTTGAGCCATTTCCTCCATCATTAGGAGTTACAATAAGTTTAACTGGTACTCTATTTTTAAGTTCTTCAACATGGCTTATAATACCTACGCTTAACTGTTCGCTGTGAAGTTTTTCTAATGATTCCATAACAATATCTAAAAGCTCATTGTCCAAAGATCCAAATCCTTCATCTAAGAAGAAGAATTCTAACGGCGCACTTCCCTTTAATTGAATTTGTGAAGATAGTGCAAGCGCCAATGCTAATGATGTCAAGAAAGTTTCTCCTCCAGATAAAGTTTTGATACTTCTCCTCAACCCACCATTATAATTATCTCTTATAACAAAATTAAGATTATCGTCTATCTCTAGTACATATCTACCTTTCGTCATTATATCAAGTCTTTTAGATGCCTCTATGACTATGTACTCAAGTTGATTTTTAGCTACAAACTCTACAAATCTTTTTCCTTGCAATAATTTTTCTATTTCTTTTAATAATTCTAATTTATGTTCAGATTCATCTAATTGCTTTTGAAGTTCTTTAACCTTTTTTAAGTTCTTTTCTAATATCATAACTTCATTTTGTTTTGCACCTATTTCTTTTGTTATTTCATCAATATCATGTGCTAATTTATATTTATTTTTTTCAAGATTTAAAAACTCATCTAAATTTACTGTCTTTTTATCTAGTTTTTCTTTTAATGTTTTTATTTCAGCCGAAAGAGTTTTTTCTTCTTTTTCAAAGAACTCTATCTCATCTTTTAATTTTTCTCTTTCAGTTTCATCTATTAGAGCATTTTTAACTGCATAAATACTTTCAAATTTGTATTCAAATAATAACTCTTTTAGATTTTCTTTAGATGATTTATACTTGTCTTTTGACTCTTCAAGCTTACCTTTTACTTGGCTTATTTTTGATTTTAATTTTTCAGTTGCATATTTTTCTTCTTCTACTTCAACTCTAAGTTTAGCTTCTGTCGAAGTTATGCTATCTATTTCATCAATTATATTATTTAAAAGATGTTTTGGGTTTTGCCCCTTAGTTATTAAATTAAATTCAGTTTCTTTTTCAACCTTATCTTTTTGATTGCTTTCATTTTCTTTATTTAAACTAGATATATTTTTGTCTAATTCTATAAAAGCATTTCTCTTTTGGTTTAAATTAGAATCTATTTCTTCTTTTTTAAGCTTTAGTGAAGAATTTTCTTCTTCTATTTGTTCAACAATTCTAGAATTTTTATTTATTTCTTCTACCTTTGACTTTAAATCATCTATTTTCAAGCTAGAACTTAAGTATAAATACTCTGTTTTTATAGAATCAAATTGTTTAGTTATTTTTTCTACATTTTCTTTGATTGCATTTAGATTTTCAGTCTTATTTAAAATATCTTTACTTAATTCTATTTCTTCTTTTTCTTTTTTATTTTTACTCTTCTCTAATTCTTTGATCTCTTCTTCTAAATCTTCTTTATTT
Organism: Clostridium sp. 1001270J_160509_D11; assembly: GCF_015667935.1. Classification (GTDB taxonomy): domain Bacteria; phylum Bacillota; class Clostridia; order Peptostreptococcales; family Peptostreptococcaceae; genus Intestinibacter. Next base: position 1,567 of record NZ_JADPET010000065.1, read on the forward strand.
TTAGTCCAATCAGCAATCTTCTCTCTAAGCGAAATAACTTCTTTTGAGAGTTTATTGAATTCTTCGTCAATCTCATATGAGTTTGAATCCCCAATTTCTTGCTTTATCTCTGCTATTGATTGCTCTGTTATACTTATTGTACTCAATAATTGACTTTGAGAACGTATAGATTCATCATAGTCTTTTGTTGCATAACTTATCTTCTCATATATTTTTTTAATTTGACTTTCTATATATAAAATTTTGTCATTATTATTTATTTTATCTATATTTGGGTGATGAGTTGAACCACATACTGGGCATGGACACCCATCTTGTAGTTCGCTTCTCAATTCATTTGCCAAATTTAAAAACTTTTCTTCATTTAGATTTTTTTCTAATCTATTTTTTTCATTTTTATATCTTTCAAGTTGTTGTTCTAAATTCTTTACATTTCTATCTAACTTAAATTTTTCTTCTTTATCTTTATTAAGCTTATCTTGTAATGAGTTTAATTTTGTTTCATTTTGTTTTGTAGCTTCATAAAGTGATTTTAATGATGAAAGTTTAGTGGACATAAGCACAACCTCATCATTAGTTCCAGGTGATTTTGATAGTAATATTGAGTACTTATCATTAATATTTTTAAGCTCTGTATTTACTTCTTTTGTAGAGTTTTCTGCATATCTAAAATTACTTTTTAATGTTTCAAGCTCTTTTGTCAACTCTGGAATATATTTTCTATTTTCCTCAAGGTCTTTTTTAACTCTCAAATATTCTTTTTCTATCTCAAACGCCTTGTATACTTTTTCTTTAAAGTCTTCACTCGTTCTAAGTTCAGCTATTTTAGCTTCATTTTCTTTTATAGAGTTATTTACTTTATTATTTTCTTCATCTAACCCATTAATTTCTTTTATTAAAGTAGTTTTTTCTTTTTCAAAATCATAGATTTTAGATTTTAAATCATCTATTTCTTCTATTATTTCTTTTATTTTTTCTTCTATTTTTATTGCACTTTCAAATCTCTGTTTGCTAGAAATTAGTCCTTCTAATTTAGTATCTTTTTCTTTTTGTGCATGTTCATATTTCAGTTTAGTAGACTCATACTCTCTATTTAATGATGTAAAATCATGTTCTAAAGTGGCTAATTCCATACTATACTCTTCTATAGATTTTTCAAATTCCTGCACATTTTTTATATGTGGGTTTACTATCTTTGCATGACCAGAACGCTCTACTTTAACTCTATTTTCATTTATTTTTGGCTCTTTTTCATCTAGCTTTCTCTTTTTATTTTCTTTATCTTCTAATGACTGTTGATATCCTATAGTTTCTTTATATTGATTGTATGTTTTTTCAGTATCTTCTAACTCTTGTCTCATACTTCTAGATGTAGCTTGTAACTGTGTAAGTTTTTCATACGTTTCATCAAATATCTCTTGTGTAGTTCCATCATATTGTAAAAGGTTGCTTTCTAGTTTGTCTATTTCTATCTTTTTATTATCTCTATTGCCTTTTATTTTATCTGTAAGAACTTTACCGTATTTTTCAAGATTGAAAATTCTTTCAAGCATTTCACGTCTTTTACTGTCGTCTAATTGTAAAAACTCACTAAATTTACCTTGTGGCAAAACAACTGATCTTGTAAAATCAGATGCTGTAAGACCTACTATATCTATAATAGCTTTATCTACATTAGTTTTTTGCTCTGCTATAACAGTTTCTTTGCCATCCATATGAATTTCAGTCAATATAGCCCTATATGAATTAGCACTTCCTGATTTGTTTTTATTTAATATTCTCTCAACACAGTATTTTCTTTTATTGTGTTTATTGCCTATTTCAAATATATATTTTATTTTAGCGCTATTGCACGATGTATTTATATACTCTTTAGTATCTCTAGATATATTTCCATACATAGCTATAGTTATAGCATCTAGTATAGTGGATTTTCCGCTACCAGTCTTTCCAAATATACCAAATAGACCTCTCGATGTTAACTCGCTAAAATCAATAACTTGTTTTTCTATATAACTATTTAATCCACTTATCTCCAATCTAATTGGTCTCAATTATTGTCACCCTCTTTTTCAACTATGTTTAAAAATAAATCTAATAATTCACCTTTTGGCTCTACTTTGTTTCTAAATTTATAGTATTCGATAAATAATTCTTTCATCGTTTTTTCTCTCATATCTACATGTTCATACTCAAACTTCTGATTTATTATAGGTTTTATTTCTATAATATCTTTTAATAGAGATTTCATTGTTTTTATATTCTTTTGATTTATTACTTCGTCAGTAACTATTTCAAAATAAGACCATATATTTCTGTCTTTATTTTCTTCGCATATATTTATTGCTTCTTCTATTCCTTTACATTTAAATACTTCTATAGGTTTATAATTTTTAAAATAAATATCTTCTATTATAGCGTCTTGTCCTGGATGAACTTCTACTATTTTAGCACCCTTTGAGTATACTCTTTCACTTTTACTGTATTGAATTGGAGAACCACTATAATATGCATGTAATCTCTCTGATGCTTTTTGAGGCTTATGTAGATGACCTAGTGCTGTATATTGTGAGTTTTGTGGTAAGTCATTTTTTTGAACAAGAAGACTTCCACCTAACTCTATCGGTCTTTCAGAATCTGTCGATTCACCTCCAACAACAAATAGATGACTTGTAGCTATATTTATACTACCTTCTTCAAAGTTTTGCTCTAATTTTCTAAATAAATCACCTACTTTTTTACTATATGATATCTGCTGCTCTCTATCAGTATCTCCTTTTATAACTTCATTTAGCCTTTTTTCACTTGGATAAGGAAGAGTAATTAAAGTTACTTTTTCACCCTTAAAATCAAATTTTGTACACCCTTCTAATGCTTCAGTTATTTCAAAACCTTTATATTTAGCTTTATTAGTTTTGCTAAGTGGATATCCAAATACTAGTATGCCCATTTCTTCTGCTAAAGGTGTAATCGCCGATAATCTCTCTGGATTATCATGATTTCCAGAAATGACTATAACGCATCTATTCCCATAATCAGCTAATCTGCATGCAGTTTTATAAAATAATTTTTCAGCAGCAGCTGGAGGATTTGATGTATCATAAATATCTCCAGCTATTATTACCATATCTATATTATTTTCTTCGACTATATTTACAAAATCATTTAAAAACATCTCTTGTTCTTCTAGTCTACTATTTCCCTCTAATGTTTTTCCCAAGTGCCAATCTGATGTATGAATAAATCTCATCGTTTTATCTATCTCTCCTTTAATACCTCGCCCACTAATATGTGTCCGATTATTTTACTCAATTTTTACTTGTTCATCTATACTAAATAAATATAAATATTTTTCTTTTATTTTTTTACCAGTTAATGTAGAAAGTACCTCTGCATAAATTTCTAATTGTTTTTTATATTTATGGATAATTTCTTTTTTATTGTTGTTATCTATCCAATCTGTCTTATAGTCTAAAATTACTAGTCCATCATCTTCTTCAAAGTATAAATCTATAACTCCTCTAAGCATCACAGACTCATCTTCATATATTTCTCTATTATTCTTAAAAATATCGTCATTTAAATATATATCATTCATTTTTACCTGAGTGTATATCTTTTGTTCTCTTTTGACAAAGTTTGATGATAATATTCTTTTCGCTATAGGGCTTTTAAAGAATTTAAGTATTTTTCTAGGAGATAAAACTTTAGACTCTTTTTCTGTTATAACTCTTCGTTTTATCAAATCTTCAATTTGAGCTTTTATCTCTGATTCTGTTTTTACTTTATTAAAGTCTAAAACCTCCATTATTAAGTGAACTATTGTACCTCGTCTCGCACCTGTTATTTTTTCTTTTGTTTGAGCTTCACTCAAGAACTTTGGCTTTTTAAGTGTTGTCTTCATTTTATAAAGATTTGATAATTCATCTTGTTCTTCATATTCTTCTTGTCTCTTTTTTATTTCAGTAACAGATATACTTGCTGCTTTTTTTACAACACCTAAATACGGGTACTCAAAATTCAATTTATTTTGTATTTGATCATAATATTGTGTATCACTTTGTGATAAATCAATATTATTTAAAACTTCTCTGATGCCTTCTTTTTCATGTTTTTCAAAATCTATATCATCTCTAACCCAAGTCTTAACAGACCATCTCGATTCATCTTCTAGTGATATTCTCGTACATATATTATATTTTTCTCTAATAGATTCTAAATCTCTATGTTTTATAACTGCTGGCATCATCCAATCTAGATAGTTTTTACCGTTTAATATATCGTATTTTGAAACTCTTTTTTCATTAGATATATTTGACGACCACTTATGTATAGTTTGCTCGATATCTTTTATAGATGCTGTTATTATAAGTTTTTCTTTCGCTCTAGTAAGTGCAACATATAGTATTCTCATCTCTTCTGATATATTTTCTATATTTATTTTGCATTTTAGAGCTTCTTTTGCAATACTTGGATACGAGATTCTTCTTTCGAAATCTACAATCTGTGGACCATATCCTAGTTCATGATGATATAATACGTCTTTTCTAAAGTCCATGGTGTTGAAGTTTCTTCCCATGCCAGAACAAATAACGATTGGGAATTCTAGCCCTTTACTTTTGTGGATACTCATTATTCTGACTACATTTGCATTTTCTCCTAAAGTCTTTGCACTTCCCATATCAGAATTAGATTTTTTAAGTTTGCTTATAAAGTTTATAAAGTTAAAAATACCTTTAAAGCTAGTCTCTTCAAATTGTTTAGCTCTTTCAAATAGAATTCTTAAATTAGCTTGTCTTTGACTTCCACCTGGCAAAGCTCCACAATATGCATAATATCCACTATTTGTATATATATACCATAAAAATTCATCTGTACTCATATACATAGATTTTTCTTGAAGTTCTTTTAAATCATCTAAAAATCTTCTTACTTTTAAATCAAGCTCACTTAATGTTTTTTCTTCTTGGTGATTTTTATCTTGAGTCTCTAAATCTATATTATAAATAGAATCATCTTGATTATGATACATATATTCTTCGCTATATTGATTATTAAACTCTTCATCGTATTGATTTTCTGAATCTACTTGATAGTTTATATAATCTTGATCGTATATAATCTCATCATTATATGTTATTTCTTCATCTTCATATATAAAATCACTGTAGTCTATATTTTGATAATAATCATCTATTTCATCTTGAATATTTTGATTATCAACTTCATTTTCTATATGAGTTATTATAGTAGAGCTAAGCTTTTCAATTTCTTGGTCTATAACTTCATCTATATCTTTATCATCATCACTATTTTCTTCTTCTGATATACTTAAGTCTATACTTTCTCCAGCGTACTTTTTCATAGCTTCATAAAAACTTACCTTTTTATCTACCGTTCTTATATCTATAAAGTCTTCTGGAGTAAATCCATATATAGGAGAACGAAGTACTGAAATAAGGGCAATATCTTGCATTGGATTATCTATTACTTTTAGGAAAGACATTATAACTTGTATTTCCATAGTTTCAAAATATCCCTGTCCCATATCTGCATATGTCGGAATATCCATATTTATTAGTTCTTCCGCAAATACTGGTGCCCATGCTGATGTGGCTCTAAGTAATATTACAATATCTTTATATTCGATATTTCTATATTCTCCACTTTTTTTGTCAAATACCTGCATTATTTCGCCATTTTCATTAGGTCTCATAATATCTCTTATTATTTTACCGACCATTCTAGCTTCTATTTGACTTGCATCTAGATCTTCTGACTCTTCCTCATCCTTTTCTGGATTTTCAGCTTCTTCGACTTTCTTTTCCATTAGATGAATTTCTGTAGGCCCACCTAGTATTATTTTTTCGTCATCTACTTCTTCAAAACTAGCCCCTAAGTTTAGTTTTTCTTCTTCGTTATACTCAATTTCACCTAAATTTTTACTCATAATATGCTCAAATATATAATTGACACTATCTACTACTTCTTTTCTACTTCTGAAGTTTTTATAAAGCATTATTTTTTTATATTTACTGCTTAAATCAGTATCATAAGTCGCATATTTTTGAAGGAATATTTCTGGTTTTGCCTGTCTAAATCTGTATATACTCTGCTTAACGTCACCAACCATAAACCTATTTGGTTCATTTTGTTTAGCTATTGTAGACAAGATAACTTCCTGTACTTGGTTACTATCTTGGTATTCATCTATAAAGATTTCATAGAATTTTTCTCTATATTCAAGCGCAATATCAGAAGGTATATTTTTACCATCTTTATCAAATAAGAAATCTCCATTTTCATCAGTTTGTGTTAAAATTTGTAGTGCAAAATGCTCTATATCGTGGAAATCTATAATTCCCTTGTCTCGTTTTTTCTGGCTATAGATTTTATCAAATATTAAAACTACATCTGATAGTGATTTAACTACTGGATATAAAAATTTAATCTCTTCTTTTAAATCATCGTAATGTTTACTAAATACTGATGTTTTTATTTTTTCTATAGATTTTTTAGCATTATCTCTAGTGTTTTTAGCTTTATCTTTTTCTTCTTTTACATAAGCTGGTGCATCTTTTGGAATTCTTTTGACTCCTTTTGCATAGTTTTCAAATTGCATAGTCGCTATTTTTGAATAAGCCTCATTCCAAGATATATCACATGCCTCTAATATATGTTTTATTTTTTCATACTCTATCTTTAACTTAGCTATAAAAGTCTCTAACTCTTCTATCCCAGATACATCTTCAATCGCCTTAGCCATAGATGTCTCCACACCTTCAACTTGTATTTTTACAGTTTCAAGTATAGCTTTAGCCCATTTTGATGTTGCAAAATCAAAGTTTTCATCTATATTAAAATCTTCTGCACTTTGTATTAACCATTCTTTTGGATATGGAGATGCCATAACAAAACTATAAATAGATAAAATCAAGTTTTGTAAATTTGAATCTCCTCTTTTTTCGGCATAACAATCTACTAAATAACAAAACTCTTCGTCTTGTTCTTCATATAAAATATCAAATACTTCATCTATAGCTTCTAATTTCATAAGAGAACACTCTGTCTCATCACCTATTCTAAAATTGGGATCTAAATTTATTTTATGAAAATTTGATTTTATAACTTCCAAACAAAATGAATGTATTGTCGTTATACTAGCTTTATTTAAAAGTACTAATTGGTCTTGAAGGTGTTCATCTTCTGGATTTTCATCTAATTTCTTAGAGATAGCATCTCCTATTCTCTCTCTCATCTCAGATGCTGCTGCATTTGTAAATGTAACTACTAATAATTTATCTATATCTACTTTTAAGTCTGGATTTAAAATCATCTGTATTATACGTTCTACAAGAACAGCAGTTTTACCAGAGCCAGCAGCTGCTGCAACTAATAAGTTCCCACCTCTACTATCAATTACACTTTGTTGTTCACTTGTCCATTTTGGAGAACTCATTATTCCACCTCCTCTGCCATCATTTGAATAATTTCTTCGTTCTTTTTATCTTTTATAATATTGTAATTATTGTCTTTAAGTGTAGGGTCAAACTGACATATAGAGTTATATATACAGAAATCACATGAAGTCCTGTCTTTATGTTTATTAGGGCTTATACTTATATCTCCACCTAACATACCTTCACATAAATCCTTTATCTCATGTTTTACATATTTTCTAAGTATTTCAAACTCTTGATATGTTACACTATTTGTACTTTTTGATAGACTTCCATCTTTATTTAAACCAGCAGGAACTATAAGTGATGATTTAACATCTTCTTCATAAAGTGCCTTATCCATTTTCTTTATTATGTGGGCATCTTTTGCAAGAAGTCCCTTCATCTTAGATTGTTTTAATATTTCTTCGTCTATCTGTTCTTCATCTTTATTTTCGCTAAACTTTGCAATTGGATTGTCAATCTTACAATATAAAATTGCCGCTGGATGGATACTTGTTCCTTTTTTCATCGCACTTTCAATTATCGCGTCTAAGTATACTAATAATTGAAGTTGCAATCCGTAGTATACTTCTGTAAGGTTTACATTTTTATCTGATGATTTATAATCTATTATTCTTATATATCTATCATCACCTTCATCAAATTCATCTATTCTATCTATTTGACCGATTAGATTTATCTGTGTTCCATCTTCTAATATTATTCTTATAGGTGGATATTTTCCCGTTTGACCAAAGTTAACTTCATAATCTATAGGTTCAAATTCTCCAGATTTAATTTGTTTGGCAATTATATTTATAGCTGCCATAAGCATTTTTTTAAGTCTATAAGATAGGTATTTATATCTTGGTGAACTATTTAATATAAATCCTGGAATTTGTAAAACCATGAAATCCACAATAGAGTTTACCTTTTTATCTATATAGGCTTCGTTAATTTGGTTCCAATGAAGACCATCTTTTTCTAGTGATTTTGAGAACTCGTACATTATGTTATGTATAAATGTTCCTAAATCCGGTGCAGCAAATGAATATTCTTTTCTTTCTTGTGCCTTAAGCCCGTATTGAATAAAGTAGGCAAATGGACAAGCTGAATACTTTTCTAACTTAGATACACTTAAATTATGTGTTTCGTATAATTTATTTATTTTTTCTTGTGATACCTTGTGTACCATATTCGTATAAGTAAGTCCTGAAATTATTTTTCTTGTAATTTCTCTATATTTATTGTCATTTGCAAAATATCTATATACATCTAGCCATAAATTTTCGATTTCTTCACCATTGTCAAATGATTTTATTTTATTTACCATTTTATTAAATGTTGGAGATTTAACAGTTATATCGTCCATCATTTCTTCTTCATTTTCTCTTTTATTTTCTAGTAAATAACTTTCTACTTCTAGTTTTGGGAATATCTTTTTAACCCTAGATATTATAATAGACGGTCTCAAACTTCTTCCCTCTGAATCAGCAACTGGATAAGTTAATATAAGATTTTCTGAAGTTGAAGTAAGTGCCTTATAAACTAAAAATTGTTCTTCAAAAGTCTTTGTCTTACTATCTATATCTATTTCAACCCCTCTATCCATAAGTGTATTTCTATCTTTGTCGTTTAATATTCCCTTTTCTTTAGCTATTAGTGGAAATATCCCGTCAGTAACGCCTATTAAATAAAGGTATTTTGTGTTTGGATTTTTCATTCTGTCTACACTACTGACTAGAACTTGGTCTATACTCGGTGGGACTAATCCCAATTCATATTCTTCAAATCCAAGGCTTATTATTTTAATAAATCTGTCTATAGATACGACATCATCTCCCATTATCTCTACAATTTGGTCTAGTATATCGATTACTATATCCCAAACTTGAGAGTATTGGCTCGCAACTTCCAACTCACCTTTAGCTTTAAAGTCTTCAACCAAGTCGTAAATAGTTTGTTCCATGTCTATTTCTACTAAAAATTCATATATATTTTTACAGATCTCTCTACAGCTTTTTTTACCTTTTAATTTATTTTGTAATTTTATAACTGGACTTAGAACTCTATTTTTTATTTCATTTATAGTTTGTATAGTTTGAGATTCTTCTTCTGTTATATCAGAATTATAGTTATTCACAGCCCTATATTCCCATTTTTCTTCTAACCACTTCTTGCCTTTTATTCCGTTTAATATTACGTAATTTTCGATTAAGCTGACTTCATCTACACTAAGACCTATAAGTCCACTTTTTAAGTATCTAAACATAACTTCATATGAATATCTTTTATTTTTTATTTCAAGCGCTGAAGTAATCAATACTATTATTGGGTTTGATTTGACATCTCTTTTTTTATCTATAAAGTTTGGTATTTCGTACTCATTAAATATAGAATGTACTAAAAAGTCATATCTATTTAAGTCCCTTGTCGCCACAGTTATATCTTTATATCTTATATTTTTATCTCTGACTAAGTTGACTATTTCCTTTGCAATATGTTCAACTTCTTCATATAAGTTGTTAAATTCTTTTATCTTAAGATAATTAACTTCTTTTTCATAATCATGGTATGGATAAGCATTATAGTATCTTTCTAAATGTAAAAGCTCGTTATTATTTTCAAAACGCTTTATTTTACCTTTATTTAAGTCTATATATGGATTTATTTTTACTCCATTATCCATAGCTATTTTTCTTAACTTTTCATAAGTGTATTTAGTTCTTGAGAATGGATCATTTTTTCTATAGTTTAAGTAGTTTACATTGTCTACAGTAAGCGATATACTAACTTCTTTTGCCTTTTTAAGAAGTTTTGCTAAAATAGAGTACTGTTTTGGTGTAAACCCTGTAAATTCGTCTATATATACATAACATCCATCAAAGTAACTAGTATTTTCTAGCTTTTGAGCTAGAGAACCAAGCATATCTTGTGAGTCTACGTAGTTTTCGTGTAGCTCATTTTCAAAAGCTTCGTATATTTTACTTACATCTTTTAATTTTAATCTAAGTGTTTCGTTTTCAATATCTTCAGCTATATACTCTAGCATATCGTAATTTACATTATATTGTTTTAATTCGCTTATTATCTCACTTACTGAACCTACAAATCCAGTTTGTGCTGCTGCCTTTGAAAATACATTTAACTCACTTGCTACTTTTTCTATAGCTTTATAAGTTATCATTGCTTTACCACTTGAATTTATATTTACATCTGTTAAACCGCCTGTTTTAGTAAATACAAGAGCACTCATAGTATTAAATGTAAGTACTCTAGTTCTCATATACTTGTCCTTTTCTTTTCCTAAATATAGAGAACTTATTTTTTTCTCCATCTCGAAGGAATACTGCTCTGGAACTAATAATATTACAGGTGTTGTCTCATTGTCTTGAACTCTTTGTTTTATTTCATTTAACAAATATGTACTTTTTCCGCTTCCGCCTCTTCCAAATACAAATCTAAGTCCCATTAATCATCCTCCTCTATCATTTCATCAAAATCTATATTTTCATCTATAATATCGTAGTTTATATTTTTATTGTTACAAAGCTTATTAAACTCACAATATTTACAGTGATTTTTATTTTTTTGTATATATCCATCAAAATCTAAATTACTTATATTGTTTATAAAGCTTTCTATAATATATTTACTTTTTAGATGTTTTTCTTTATTGTATTTTACAGTTATAGGGTAGTTATCTATTTTCAATCTAAAGTACTTCATACTTATATTTTCAGTATCGATATTTAAATTGTAAATCTTTTGAATTACTTCTTTTGCTAGATACATATACACTATTGTCTGCATTCTATTTTCTATGTTTTTATAGCTTGAATTTTGTGATTCTGTCTTCCAATCCCAAATTTCGATGCTGTTATCATCTATAATTACTAAATCATATTTTGCAGTTAAGTAATTTTCTCCTATTTTAATTCTAACTTCGTATTCTGGCAAATATATTTTAGATTCATCTATATAAATTATGTCCTTTATCTTTTCTATCCATAATTTAAACTCTTCACTTATATTTTCTCCAATTGGAATATTTTTAAAATATCTTTCGCATAATAAATGAAACTCACTCCCCGATTTTAGTCCTTCATAATAATCTCGGCTTTCTATGGAATCGAATCTCCAATTTATATTGTCTATATATTTATATTTAAACTTTAAAGGACATGATTTAAATGTGTTTAATGAATTTTGACTGTATAGAAAATATTTAAGTTTTTGATCCATTATTTATTCATCTCCCTTTTTTCTTTTATCAATTGATTTAATATTTTAAGATATAAACAAGGTTCTTGTTTTTTCTTAGTGTTTTTTGATTCTTCTTCTGATTTATAACTACTTCCCATCATTATAAGCATTTCCTTAGCTCTTGTAATACCTACATATAACAGCCTAATTTTTTCATTTATAATATCTATTTTCGTCTGTTTATAATAATTTTGTGTCAACTTCCCATTTACTATTAAGTCTATTTGATTGTTGATTAAAGCCTCAGTATTTTTATATTTATCTTTTAAGTACCATTTATCACATTGAAACTTTTGATTTATATTATCTGGAAAATGAAACTGCGTCAATTGAAGTAAAAATACACAATCCCATTCCATCCCTTTAGATTTATGATAATTGCATACTGTTATGCTTCCCGGTTGTGGTTCATATCCATTTATTTCGTATACTACATCTATCATATAATTAAATACTTTGCTTTTATTATCAGATAAAACGTCGTATATCTCCCAAAGCGTTATATTTGGCATTTCATTTGTAATATATCTAACATAAAATGCAATATAATCAACTAGTGACTTTTCTTCGTCTTTTAAATCTAGTTTTTCTTTAATAAATAAAATCAACTCATCAATCTTTGTTGTAGAATGTTCTAAAATTTCAACTAAAGAATTTAGTCCTTGTTTAAAAGTTATATACATCTCACATTTGTCGTCTATTATAAGAGGTTTATCTTTTACATTGCTATATAACAACTCTTCTACACTATACTCTCTTAATATATTTAAAAAGTCATTTTTGCCTTCTCTGTTGTCTGTTTTTATAAACACACTAGAAAGGACATCTATTAAAACTTCTATATCGTCACAATTTATTATAAAATTTATTATTTTAGCTATATTATCGATTATCCTTCTTTTGTTTTTTGAATTTGGCCCCAATTCTTCAAATTCTAGTCCTTCTTGTTCAAGAACTTTTGAAACTTGGCTTAATTGTGAGTTATAAGGAACTAAAATTCCTATACTCTTTTCTGGATATTTTAATTTTAATCCTTTTACATATCTAACTGTTTGAAGTATTTCTTCTTCAAAGGTTTTATACCACATTGCATTTATTTGATATTTATCTGGATTAGGATTTTCTTTATAGCCTTGTCCTTTTTCTACTGTTTCTATCTCTATTTGTTGTAGAGCTTCCCTACATTCTGTTTCTTCTAAATCATTACATACAAACTCCACTAAGTTATTAGCAAGTTCTAGTATGTCTGCTGAACTTCTATTGGACATATTCATTTCATAACAATGATCAGCTTCTTCCATAAATTCCTTAAAGAATCTAGGATCAGAAGAAGAAAATGTACCTGTTATACTTTGATTTACATCTCCAACTCTAACTAAGTTATTGTTTTTTTCACAGATTAATTTTATTATCTTCCCTTGAATCTCATTAGAATCTTGACATTCATCTTCAAATATATATTTATATCTATTTTGGAATTTTTCTCTTAGCTGCTCGTCTATACTCAAAGTTTTATAAGCATAAATTAATAAATCATCATAATCTAAAAGACCATTTTGTTTTAATTTTTTATCATAATCTTTATATATAAAACTTATCATTTTTAAAATACCTTTGTTGCTAAGTGTATTTTCTTCTAGCTTTTGTGGGGTTATATCGTTGTATTTTAAACTACTTATAGCTTTAGCTACTAATTCAAAAAATCCATCTTGCCACGCTTCAAGTTGTATATCGTACCACATTTGATTTTTTTGCTCTTTTAAAAAATATCTATATGCAGTTTCTCCTCCACTAGCCCTAAACGTATTTATACAGTCATTTAACATCATCGTTTTTTGAAGATCATCTGCAATATTAAAGTCTTCACTCAACATCATGACTTCTGGCTTTTCTTTTATTATTTTAGCTGCAAGAGAATGTATCGTCATTACTTCAAATCCGTTAGTAGAGTCTATTCCCTTTTCTTCTAAAATCTTTTTTATTCTGCCTTTAAAATTATTTGCGGCACTGTTCATATATGTAAGAATCAATATCTTCCCTTTTTCATTTTTATTTTCTGCTAGTAGTTTAGTAACTAAATTTGTCACTATAAAAGTCTTTCCCGCTCCTGGTACTGCCGGCACTGCCATCGTCCCATTTTCATAGTTCATTATTGGTATTTGGTCTTTTCTATAATTTATCTTACTCAAGAGCGTCCCCTCCTTTATTTATAAGTCTAAGCAGTAAGCTGTATAATCCACCTTCTTGTATATACCCATTTATAGAATAATCACTTTTATATGCATATACATTTTCAGCGTATTTTAGCAAATTATAAACAGTGTTGTATAAGAAGTACTTTTTATAACTTTCCTCCATATCACTTGTGTATATATCTTCATCTCTAAAAGATTTTTTTAAGACAAGTGGATTTGCTAAATCTTTTTCTATCTTCATATTCCAAGTATTACTTCCTATATCTACCCATATTTGAGTCTTTCTTTTAATATTATTTGATATATAAGAAAAAGGTGTCGTTATTAATACTGCATCTCTATCTTTTTACCTATTTTATTTCTCTCTAGATTAGCTTGCATATGATTTCCTCCTTAAAACTAAATAAAGGAACAT